>JACQXX010000085.1 GCA_016208495.1 Acidobacteriota bacterium
AAATCTGACGCAATGAGTCAAAAGGGTTGACGAAGGAAAAAGAAATGAGTATTCCCGACAGAACAAAAAATAGACAGAAGGAGAATACTCATCATGGTGGCCTATCATAGTCTGGATTCAGCCTATCGGAAAGTGGTGAAGCAGGCGCTGGCGAATGCAAGGAAACTGGGACAGGAAAAAAAGGCGAGGCGGTTGGGAGCAATCCTGGCGTTGGATCAGGGAATCCGGATTGAGGAAGTGGCGAAGTTGAGCGGGGTGACGGTGGAGACAGTGGCGGAGTGGGTGAAACGATTTTTGGTGGGGGGAATCCGGGGATTGATGGCGAAAAAAGCGCCGGGACGACCGGGAAAACTGACACCGAAGCAAAAGGCGGAAGTGAAGGCGATGGTGGTGGCGGGGCCGAAGGCGGCAGGGTTTGAAGGGGGGTGCTGGCGAACGCCGATGATTCAGGATTGGATCAAACGGCGGTTTGGAGTGATGTACAATGTGCATTATCTGAGTGAGTTGCTGAGAAATTTGGGGTTATCGTACCAGAAAGCCAAATTTGAGTCGGATCATTTGAATGACATTGCGCGCCACAAGTGGAAAACACAGACGTTTCCGGCGCTGGTGGCCGAAGCCAAAGCCAACGGGGCCTGGTTATTATTTGGAGACGAAGCCTCGTTTCCGCAATGGGGGACCTTATCCTATACCTGGGCGGAACGGGGACACCAACCCGTGGTCAAAACCTCGGGGAAGCGCAAAGGCTACAAAGTGTTTGGGGTGATTGATTATTTCAGTGGCCGGTTTTTTGGCCGGGGTCAGGAAGGCAAGTTCAATTCCGAATCCTACCAGGCATTTTTGACTCAGGTGATGGCCCAAACAGGTGAGCGGTTCGTGATCTTGATTCAGGATGGAGCCAAATATCATACCAGTGCCGCCATGAACGTGTTTTTTGCTCAGCATCAGGATCGGTTGCGAGTCGAGCCGTTGCCGACCTACTCTCCCGACTATAACCCGATTGAGAAATTGTGGAAGCGGATCAAGGAAACGGAAACGCACCTTCACCATTTCCCGACTTTTGAATCGCTGGTGACCAAAGTTGAGCAGGCGATTGCCCGATTTCAAAATAGACAAGAAGAAATTTTGGCGTTGTGTGGGTTGAAGGTGCAGAAACGGTGATTTTTCCTCATATCATCAGTTTCAATTTTTTCCGCATGCCTTCTTTGTCTGAACCTGATGAGCCTTTTTGATTTACTTACCCAATCTGAAGAACGCCGACCACTTTCTGTTTCTGAACTCACTGCCCAAATTCGCCGCCGCCTGGAAGGTGAATTTGGCGCAGTGATCGTTCAGGGTGAAATCTCAAATTTCAAAGCCCACTCTTCAGGGCACTGGTATTTCACGCTCAAAGATGATCGGGCGCAAATCCGCGGCGCCTGTTTTCGCAATGCCAATCAGCGTATTCGATTTCGCCCAGCCGATGGGCTGAGTGTGATCGTTCGTGGAAGCCTGTCGGTCTATGAACCTCGTGGCGATTATCAATTGCTGGCCACGATGATTGAGCCGGTTGGTGTTGGTTCACTTCAACTTGCCTTCGAACAATTAAAAGCCCGACTTGAAAAAGAAGGACTCTTTGACCCGGCGCACAAACGGCCCATTCCGCTCATGCCACGTCGGGTAGGTGTGGTGACGTCTCCGACTGGAGCCGCCATTCGCGATATTGTCCGGGTTCTTTCGCGTCGCAACGATACGGTCAGCCTTTTGCTCTATCCAGCAGCGGTTGAAGGCGAGAGCGCGGCCAAAGAAATTCGGGCTGGAATTGAATATTTCAATACCCACAACACCGGCAACACAGCAGTTGATGTGCTGATTGTCGGGCGCGGCGGTGGTTCGGCTGAATCACTCTGGGCGTTTAATGACGAAGCCTTGGCGCGGGCCATCCATCACTCTCAAATTCCAGTTATTTCAGCCGTCGGCCACGAAGTTGATTACACGATTGCTGACTTTGTGGCTGATTTGCGTGCCCCGACGCCATCGGCAGCCGCAGAAATGGTGGCGATTCAGAAAAGTGAAGTCATTGGGCAGTTAAACCGGGCGGAAGTGACCCTGGAGCGGCACATTCGATATAAACTCCTTGTTGCCAGGTCACGCTGGCAGGAGCTGGCCCGACATCAGGTCTTTTCGGATGTTCAATCCCGATTGCGTGACACCCAGCAATGGCTTGATGAATTGTCGCAACGATTGGAAACCAGCATGGTGACTGGCCTGCGGTCACTTCGCGAACGTGAACAGCGAGCGTCGCAGCAACTTTATTCATTTGACTGGTCACGCTATTTTCAACTTCAACGCCAGCGTGTCGGGCAAACCGAAGCCCGGTTGCATAATGTGCTTGCTCATCAACTGGAAGCCCGCCAGGCACGGTTCGAGCAGGCAGCGGCCCGTCTGGAAATGCTCTCGCCGTTGCGGGTGTTGAGTCGTGGGTATGCACTGGTGTGGAATCAACAGGGGCAACTGGTCAAGCGTGCGGTTGACATCAAATCCGGAGAACTTCTTCGCATTCGAGTCAGTCAAGGTGAATTCAACTGTACTGTTCTTGATTCTCAACCTGAAGAATCCTAATCTCTCGAAATTCCAAATCTTCACCATTTCCGCACCCACTCAACCCGTTTCAACTCGAAGGAATACAGTTGTTTCCTTCTTTCCTGCCCATTTTCATTCTCAAACCTTATGCACCCAAATGAACAGCTCATCAACAAGTTCTACTCAAGTTTCCAGAAGCGCGACCACGTCGGAATGAATGAGTGTTATCACCCCAATGCGGAATTCACCGATGAAGCGTTCGTCGGCTTAAAAGGCAAAGAAGTCCATGCCATGTGGCACATGCTGTGTGAGCGGGCAAAAGACTTCGACATGACATTTAGCAATGTGCAGGCTGATGACCGCAAGGGATCGGCCAACTGGGAAGCCCGCTACACGTTTCGGCTGACTGGGCGACCGGTTCACAATGTCATCAAAGCCTCCTTTGAATTTCAGGATGGAAAAATCATCCGCCATCGGGACACCTTTGATTTCTACAAATGGGCCCGGATGGCCTTTGGGATGAAAGGCACATTGCTCGGAGCAACCGCGTTTTTCAAAAAAGCCGTTCAGCGAAAAGTCCAAATTACGCTTCAAGAATTCATGCAGGCCAAGAAGTACAATAGCTAGGAGTTGGGCTGAAAAAACCAGGGCTTGGGGCAATCAAAGGGATGAGGGATGAAGGATGAGGGATGAAATAAAACCAGGTCTTCAACCCCAAGCTCTCAGCCCCAAACCCTCAGCCCTGGTTTTTCAGCCCTAAGCCCTGAGCCCTGAGCCCCAAGCCCGAAGTCTTCAAAGTCACCTTTTGAGTCATTTTCACCGTGGCTATTGAGCAAATGAGGCAAAATTGCACAGTTTTGAAAACCTTCCCCATCGGGAAGGTTTTTTTATGCGCGGAAAACTCCTGGAACGTGAGTGGAACCAAAGGTTTAGAAAGGCCGTAGGACAAAAGTGAGTAATCACTTACTTTGGCACAAAGGTTGCTCTCTTAATTCTCAGAGAGCGCAAACCACAACCACGTGAGCCCGATGGCAAAACGGAGGAGGTGGTAATTTGGTAACAGGAGACAACCAATATGAAATCCACATTTATTCAAAAAGTTATTTACACGGTGCTGGTCGGATTGGTGGTAGGCAGTTTCATGACCCCAGCGGCACTGGCCCAAACCAATTCCAATACCCGATTAAAAACCGTAACTGTCACCGTGAATGTTGAAGGCAACACAACCCTTGATCCCAAAGACTTTATGGTTTTTGAAGATCGCATTCAGCAAACCGTCGTTTCAGCCATTCCAGCATCAAGTGAAGCGGCACCGCTCAATCTGGCGATTGTGATGGAAACGGCGTTGCCTCAAATCAATGTCGAATTGCAACGACTCCGAACATTTGTGCGGGAGCTTCCGGCTGGTTCGCGAGTCATGGTGGGCTATGTTTGGGGCAACTACCTGACGGTGCAACAACCATTTTCAACTGATCTGGATGCCGTTGCAGCCAGCATGCACGTGGTACCGGCAACGCAAAACGGAGTCTGGAGCCCATACCTGCCATTGATGGATGTCTTGAAGAAATTCAATGGATTACCTGAAGGACGCAATGAAATCCTGTTCATTTCCAATGGGTTTGACCCATTTAATGGTTCATTTTCCTCACCCTCGTCAAATCTTTACCTGGATCGAGCCGTGAGACAGGCCCAGCGGTCAAATATCACGATTCACACGGTTTTCAGTCCGGCGCCGTATGTCAGACGCTTTAATGCGGTGTTAACTGGTCAGAGCGCATTGGCCTACGTTGCCGAAGAAACCGGCGGGCAGGCTTACATCGGGACCAGAACCGGTTTTGTGACATTTGATTCACCACTGAAGAACCTGAGCAATGCGCTCAAAAATCAGTATGTGATTACCTATCAGAGCACAAACCTCGACAAGAAATTCCATAAAGTCGAGGTCAAAACCGATTACTCAAATGTGAAAGTGTCGGTTTTGAAAGGGTATTCAGTGAAGTGAGGTTATCAGGGTTCAGGGTTCAGGGTTCAGGGTTCAGGGTTCAGGGTTCAGAGTTCCTAATCCCCCCGGATTTTGTGGGATATGCTCAAAATGAAGCAAAAAGTCCGAAAAATAGCCTGTTTTGAGCTGTTTTATCTGTCACCCACAAAAATGTAGGTTAGCTAAGTCCTTTGTTTTCGATATAGGGTTTGCCTGCTGCCAAAATTCCTGCGCCGCACCAAACAGCATCACTGCTGATATGTGGCATTCTAAAACTGGATCAGACCACACTGATTGCCCATCCGGAAGACACTGTATCCGCTGCGGATGCTGCCAGATTGCGGAATGCTTTTTCCCGACGCGCCCAGGGTGAGCCAGCGCAATATCTCATTGGTTCACAAGAGTTTTATGGTTTGGAGTTTCGGGTGTCGCCAGCCGTTTTGATCCCACGCCCGGAAACTGAATTTCTGGTTGAAGTGGCCCTTGAATTTTGCTGTCAACAAAACCTTACCCACCCACGGATCATTGATATTGGGACTGGTTCCGGTTGCCTGGCGGTGACGCTGGCGGTGAAATTGCCAGCCGCCCAGGTCATCGCGCTGGATCTTTCCCCAGATGCGCTTGAGATTGCCCAGCAGAATGCTACGACTCATTGTGTGGCAGACCGAATTCAATTTCTGGAAAGCAATTATTTAAGCGCCGTGCGGGATCTCCCACCTTCTGAACGAGTTGATGTTGTGGTCACTAACCCTCCATACATTTCGCAGGCAGAATATGCCGGACTCCAGCGCGAAGTCCGTGATTTTGAACCGAAAATGGCACTTGTTGGAGGTGAAGAGGGAACGGAAGGCTACGCCCAGATTCTGATTGATCTGGATCGAGTGCTCAAACCCAACGGGCTCTTTGCCTGTGAAGTCGGCTACACCCAGGCGCAAACCATTGCCAGACTTGGACTTCAAGTCGGTTGGGATGACCAGCGGATCATTGATGATTTGCAGGGAATTCCACGTGTGGTGGTTCTCAGGAAACAGCGAGTGAAGAGCGAGTAGTGAGATAGCGAGTAGCGAGTAGGGAAACAACCACTTCAGCCCAAAGTCTTCAGCCCTGAGCCCCATAAGCGTCAGGATAGGGGTTTTAGGCGCGCAGGGTCGTTTGTTCAATAGCGCCGTGGTGCGAAGCCCACGGTCTTCAGCCCGAAAGTATTAAAGTGCCAGCAAAAAATCAGTAAATCCTTCATCTACAGCCTTTTGCCAGCTTATCAATAAACTGCCGTAGGTCGTGTTCCGGCGGTTCCGATAGTACTCAATCAGCCACAAAATGGTCGGACGTTCCAGTGTGAGACAGATGCGTTGCCGGTAGTTGAGAAATTCCACCATCACATCGCAATCGTGGAGCGTTCCAAGGTCTTCCTGAACCGTCTTGAGAATATGGAGCAATTGTCCGGCATTGGAGAGGCAACTGGCAAAGATTTCAATGGCATACCGCAATCGTTTGCCCGCAATGCGCATGATATGTTGTTCTTCGCTGGCAGTTGGGTCCGCCAGACAGGGCTGATGGCTTAAAAATTCGTGGGCCAGGGCTGACAACACAACGTGGGCCTGTTCTTCAAAGAGCACGGCGTGGGCAAACGGGTCAGATTCCACCTGCCCAAAAAATTCGACGAATTCACCGGGATGCCACTTCTGAAGGGTTTTTGCCAGCAACGCAAACTCTTCAGCTCGAATGGTGCCGATGTAGCCATAAAATGAATCAAATCCGTCGAGGAGGTCTTTTGGACCCCGACGTTCGGCTTTTTCCAAACTTTCAAGCATCACGTCAAGGTCACGGACCGTGCCCAATGTGCGGGTGACGTCGCGCGCTTCGCGTTGAAAGCGGGCAATGCGTTTTCCAGGGAAGAGCGTGCCGAAACTCCGCCACGCAGCCCGTAATCGGCGCGAACATACGCGCATATCGTGCAAGTTTTCAATGTCGGTATCTTCCAGAACCGCATCCCGATACGAGGCCATCTGTTCAAAGCGGGCCATAATCACGTGGCGTGCCGCCGTATCGAGGTGCATGCCCGGATGTAAATCAGGAATTTCCCAGGGTTTTGCCATAGAAAGAAGAATGAGGAGTTGAAAATGAAGAATGAAGAATGAAGAATGAAGAATGAAGAATGCAGTGTCAGTACCACCTGCGTGAGCGGGTGAGTTTTCCATTCTACATTCTAAATCAAACATTCGACATTCGGCCTTCCCGGAGGATTGCAATGGAGCAGTATTTGGAGGACTTCAAAAAACATCTGATGTACGAGCGCAACGTTTCGGAACATACCTTGCGCAACTACCTGAGCGATTTGGAACAATTCCACGATTATCTGTGCCCGGTTGATAAACAAGGTGTTCGCCGTGAAGTCAATATCCGCGATATTGATAACATCACGATCCGCGAGTATATGGCGACGCTATATAGCAAAAACAAAAAGAAGACCTCAATTGCCCGCAAACTCGCCACACTCCGCACCTTTTTCAAATACTTATGCCGTGAAGGGATCCTGGAAATGAACCCGGCCCGGCTGGTTTCGTCGCCCCGGCTTGAGAAAAAGCTTCCGAATTATCTCACGGTTGAAGAAGTCATCCGCTTTATCGAAATCCCAGATTTGGAAACAGTGCTCGGGAAGCGGGATCGCGCCATCTTGGAAATGCTGTATGGAACTGGCGTTCGCGTCTCGGAACTGGTCAATTTGAACTTGCAGGATATAGATTTCACCCAAATGACGGTGCGTGTGCGAGGAAAAGGCCGGAAAGAACGCATTGTTCCATTTGGTGAATATGCCAAAAAAGCAGTGGAACTCTACCTTGGCGTGCGCGGCGAACTGATGATGAATGCGCCGGAAGACAAGCGGGTACCGAACGCGGTCTTTTACAACTATCAGGGAACACGCATCACGACGCGCTCCGTTGGGCGAATGATTGACAAGTACATCAAAGAATGCGCCGACCTGCACCACATCAGCCCACATAGTTTGCGGCACTCGTTTGCAACCCACCTGCTCAATGCCGGAGCTGATTTGCGTTCCATCCAGGAATTGCTTGGCCACGCCCGGCTGTCAACCACCCAGCAATACACCCACATTTCACAGGATCGGCTGATGGAAGTGTATGACAGAGCCCATCCAAAAGCCTGATTAGTGGCTAGTGGTTAGTGGTTAGTGGTTAGAAATCAATACTTTCGAAGAAAAACCCTGAACCCTGACAAGATGACCGACTGACAAGGTGACAAGGTGATTTTTTCATCCCTCATCCTTCATCCCTCATCCCTTCCGAAAACCCTGAACCCTGAGATGGTATTCAACAATGACTGACTTCGATTTAATTGTGATTGGTGCCGGCACTGGCGGATATGTCGCGGCGATTCACGCTGCCCAGGCTGGTTTGCGAACTGCACTGATTGAAAAAAATGAAAACCTTGGCGGCGATGCGATTTTGCATGGGCTTGTACCGCGTCGGTCCTGGCAACAGAGTGCTGCGGTCTTTGAACAAACCCAATCGGCAGCGGAGTTTGGCGTCCTGGCAAGCAATGTGGCGCTCGATTTCGAAGCGGTGCAGCGCTACAAAAACAAAACGGTGCTCAAATCGGTCAAGGCCCTTGATTACTTGATGAACAAGAACAAAGTCAAAGTCTTAAAAGGGCAGGGAAAGCTTGAAGACCCAACCACGGTTGTTGTGACCACTCCGACCGGAGAGCAACGGATAACCACAGGGAAGATCATCCTGGCGACGGGTTCCACTTCGCGAACACTGCCTGAACTTCCGATTGATGGGCAGTTTATTCTCAATAGTGCGCAACTGGTTGAAATTGGGTCGCTTCCGAAATCGCTGGCGATTGTCGGTGCCGGGTCAACGGGTGTTGAACTGGCATCAGCGCTGGCCAGATTTGGCGTCGCGGTGACGTTGATCGAACAGCAAAACCGGGTGCTCCCACACGAAGACGAAGCCATCAGCCTGGAATTTGAACGGTCGCTCCGGGGCCTGGGCATCAAGATCAAAAATCATACCTACTGTGAACACGCCGAAGTAACCGGCACGGGCGTTGAACTGACGCTCAGGAATCAGGTCGGAGAGCGGCTTTCTCTGTCGGTTGATAAAGTGTGTGTGACTGTCGGGCGAGTTCCCCAGAGCGCCGGGCTGGGATTGGAGTGGACCCAGGCGGCGATCAAAAAGGGCTACGTTCAGGTCAACAAAATGCTGCAGACGGCAGAACCGACGATTTATGCCGTGGGCGACGTGGCCGACACGGTCTGGTTGCCTCACGTCGCGGCTTCGGAAGGTTTGCTGGCGGTTGGGCACATTCTCGAACGCGACGAAGTTGACCCGATCAATTACGCCCACGTGCCGAGTTGTACCTACAGCGACCCGGAAGTGGCCAGTGTCGGGTTGACCGAAGCCGCCGCCAAAGCCCGTGGACACAAAGTCCGAACTGGATCGTTTCCCTTTGTCGCTAACACCCAGGCGCGGGTGCTCAACCAGACCGAAGGCATGGTCAAACTGGTGAGCGACGCGCAATATGACGAACTCCTCGGCGTCCACATTGTCGGCGCGCGAGCTACAGAACTGATTGCCGAAGCGTGCATTGCCCTGCGTGGAGAAATGACAATTGACGAACTGATTCGCACCCTGCATGCCCATCCGACGCTCTCCGAGGCTTTGTGGGAAGCCGCGCTGACGATTCACAGCCGTCCAATTCGGTTTTGAGAGCCAGGGTTCAGGGTGGAAAACCAGGGTTCAGGGTTCAGGGTTCAGGGTTTCTTTCACAAATAGGTTTTTGGTTTGCACCTCGAAGAGTTGCAGTTCGGATAGCCGGTTGGTTGGCCGCTTTGGGCCTACCACCGGACCCAAGGCCATCTGTTTGTTTCTCCACGCGTCCCCCGCGCCTCAAGGCGCGGGGGACGCGTGGAGAGATGGAGAGAACGAACTTTTTTCCGGTGGTAGCTCGCAAAGCCTCGTAACCGACCGGCTATCCGAACGGCAACCCTTCGGGATGCTCAATCCAATTCTTGAAGCTCAATTCCTTTCGAACCCCGAACCCCGAACCCCGAACCCCGAACCCCGAACCCCGAACCCCGAACCCTACCTCACATATTTGTCCAGCACGTCTTTCACGGCTTGTGGCTGGTAAAATTCTTTCCAGAGGTCTTCGGCGGGGTATGATCTCAGCGTGCCGAGTTCGGTATAGCGCAAATAGCGCATGCCTTCGGGGCTGCCGTCAAACCGGCCATCCGGCAACAAATCGAGCCACGCCCCCGGTCCAAACGCGTAGCGATACAAAAACGTCTCTTCGCGTTCAAAATCCCAAAATTGCAACCGCCCCGCAGCACCTGCCGCGACCAGATATTTCCCGTTGGGTGCAAAACTGACAGTATAAACCGGCCCTAAATGTCCGTATTTGCTTTTGCTTCCAGGCGCTTTGCCCAATATGGCCAGACACTGACTGGTCTCCACATCCCACAATCGCACTGTTCCATCATCGCTTCCACTCGCTAGTCGTTTCCCATCTACCTCAAACGCCACTGAAACTACTGGAAGCTTATGCCCTGATAGTACTCGTACCACGCGCTTTTGCTCTACATCCCACACATGCACTGTTCCATCATCATTTCCACTTGCTAGTTGCTGCTCTTCTACTCCAAAAGCTACGGAACTAACCCCAGATTGATTGCTTCTCAGTACTTGTATTGCATGTCCTTGCTCAATATTCCATATTCGCACTGTCCCGTCAGCACTTCCACTTGCCAACGACCTTCCATTTATCCCACCAAATGTTACTGATGTTACCCAAGATTTGTGGCCTTCCAGCGCCTGCACTAACTGTCTTTGCTCCAAGTCCCACACCCGTACTGTCATATCCCCACTTCCACTTACTAACTCTTTCTTATCTATCCCAAATGTTACCGAACTTACCCAAGCTTGATGGCCTATCAATACCTGCACTACTTCTCCCCGCTCCACATTCCACACCCGCACCGTCCCACCATCACTGCCACTGGCCAACCACTTCCCATCCCTCCCAAATGCCACTGACCAAACCCTAGACTTATGGCCTTCCAACGCCTGTGCCTCCTCGCTCCGCTCCACATTCCACACCCACACCGTCCCATCGTGATTCCCACTCGCCAATCGTTTCCCATCCACCCCAAACGCTGCCGATTTTACTTCTGACTGGTGGCCTATCAATACCTGCATCACCTCACCTCGGTCCGCATTCCACACCCGCACCGTCTTGTCAGAACTCCCACTCGCCACCTGCCTCCCATCCACCCCAAACGCCACCGACCTCACCCCTGACTGGTGGCCTTCCAACACCTGCACCACCTCGCCCCGCTCTACATCCCACACCCGCACCGTCTTGTCAGAACTCCCACTCGCCACCTGCTTCCCATCCACCCCAAACGCCACCGACCAAACCCCTGACTGGTGGCCTTCCAATACCTGCACTACCTCTCCCCGCTCCACATCCCACACCCGCACCGTCCGATCAGCACTCCCACTCGCCAACCGCTTCCCATCCATCCCAAACACCACCGAACTCACCCCTGATTGGTGACCTTCCAGCACCTGCACCACCTCACCTCGCTCCACATCCCACACCCGCACCGTCTTGTCATAACTCCCACTTGCCACCCGCTTCCCATTCATCCCAAACGCCACCGAACTCACCCCTGATTGGTGACCTTCCAACACCTGCATGACCTTTCCCCGTTCCACATCCCACACCCACACAGTCCCATTATTACTGCCACTTACCACCCGCTTCCCATCCACCACAAACGCCACCGAACTCACCCAATCCTGGTGGCCTTCCAACACCTGAACCACTTCACCTCGTTCCACATTCCATACCCGCACCGTCCCATCATAACTCCCACTCGCCACCCGCTCCCCACCTCCCCCAAACGCCACCGAACTCACCCAATCCTGGTGGCCTTCCAACACCTGCACCAGTACTCCTGTCTGACTCTGGTAGAGGTACACCAGATTGCCGCTGCCAACCGCGATCAGGTTTCCATCCGGGCTGTAGGCAACTGCATTTACCTGGTTTGAATGCCCAAGCTGAACCATTGGAATCAGGTTTTGCAAATCCAGGGTAAGTGAGATCAATCCCTGACAATGCTCAATGACAACTGTGGCAAGAATGGATGGGTCATAGTTTGCACCGCGAAAATCACAATTCCTCAACTTTGCTGAGGTAAAAGAAACACTCTCAAATTTGGCCGCTTGAAAATTGGTTTGCTCAAACTCAGCATGATTAAGGTTAGCTTTGGTAAATTCGGCATGGTGAAAGTTGGCATTGGAAAAACAGGCTGCCTCCAGCATCATGCCTTCCAGTTTGGCCTCCGGCATCTGAATTCCTGGTGGGATCCGAGTTGAAAATTCAGCTTGTAGCTTTGCCAAGTCATTGATTTTTTCTTCCATTCGACAGCGAATCCGACCGCTCCAGTACAAAAGCTGGAGCGCGTTTTCTGAGACTTTCGCTGTGTAGGGTGCCGTTAGAATCCCGCGCAAAACTTCGGCTATCTGGTCGGTTTCATCCAGCAAAGCCAAAAAGAAGACCACTTTTTGTTCAAAGCGTTTGGTGTTGAGGACTGAGCGGGCACTTTCGTCTGAGGCAATCAGGCATTCGTGGAGTTTGCAGGCCAGAAAGAACTCCATAAACGAGCGGTGCATAAACAAAAAGTTCCCGCTGTGGTCACGTTTGAGGAAGCTGGCGGCCTGGATTTCGCGGTCAACCAGTTCGGGTTCTTCGTCACCGACCGCAATCACCCGTTCGGTCATGAGCTTTTTCACAAAGGTCAAGAGTTCGCTAAAGTGAATCGCCGTCTGGTCGGTATTCCACATTTGCCACGCCAGTTCGAGCATCAGCCGGTAGCGTGTTTCACCACTCAGGATGCGGTTTTTCTTTTCGGTGTCTTCGCGTTCAATCCACAAATCGGTGTAGACCCGATACAGCGTGGCGGTGGTCACTTTCTGGTTAGTTTGATCCAGCTCCGGCAGTGACTTGACGATCATATCCAGCAGCAACGGACGATGGGCCAAATCCGCCAGATTGTGGATCTTGCGAAGTTTGCGAAGCGTCTTGACTTGTTCTGCTGGTCTGACCACCTGTCGGATGTACTGGCGAATTTGCTTTTTATTAAACTCTTGCAGATACAGTACCTCGGCATCAGAACGCTGCCGAAGATCCCGCTTCAATTTGGTTTCTGTTTCAGAAAGTGTCGGCCCCTGGCCAATCACACGGGCCTGTTCCTCGCGGTTCTTGAAATAGTGGGTGCGACAGGTGATGAGGACCTTTCCGTTCTCTTTGGCAGCGCGGCTTAATTGGTTGAAATTGTTGCGGATTTGATCTGAAAGCATCCGGTCAGCCATTTCATCAAAGGCGTCAAAGAGCACGATGATCTTGCCGGTTTTCACCAGGTGTTCAAACCGTGAAAACAGAATGTCGCGCAGTCCCTTTTCATCAAAATGGCTGACGATGATGCCCGGAAGCGAAATCTCTTTCCGCACATCCTTTAAAGAAATCAGCACCGGCGCCGGATGCCGCACCGGGTCCAACAAGAACGCCTGTGCCCAGTTGCAGGCTAAAAAGCTGGAAATCGTCGTTTTGCCAGTGCCTAAATCCCCCAGCAGCACGAGCAGGTTTTCACGGCTGTCACCCAACCAGTCAGCGATGTATTTCAGCGCCGGAGTTGGTTTCGGGTTTTCGTACTGCCGGAGCACTTTGTCAGCCACAACGTCAGGCCGGATAAACCAGTCGTTTCCCAACCAGCGACGTTGCCGCCAGTCTTCATATTCGGCAATGAGTTTTCGGGCATAGTGCTCAAGCGGGACCAGTTCACTGAGCAATTCACCATAGGTCAGGCAGGTGATTCCGGCTTCTTCAAGCGACGTTCGTGAGCCGGCGGCAAATCCCTGGGCGGAAATTGCAATCCACCGCATCATTGGGAGTTTGCGTTGGGCCAGGTTTTGTTGAGCCAGAATCTGGTCACGTTCCTTGCTGGTAATTTGGGTGTCTTTGCATTCGACAATCGCCTGGATGGTAAAACCGGCTTCTTTTTTCTGAACCTGGAGATCAATCTGAATGCTGTGAAGTTCAAAGTTCCGTTTCACTTCAAAGCGCAGCAACCGGTAGATGTCGGCGACCTCGTCTTCAAACCGCTTTCCTTTGCGATAACTTTCAGCGCCTGAAAGTCTTCGGTCTTCACGGTCAAATTTGCGCTCCCGGTGCGGGGCGTCTTCCAGTTCGGGTGCTTCACGAAGAAACCGATGTAACGGCAAATCAAGTGCTTCCAACAGTTGCCGGAAGCGAAGGTCAAAATCATCTGCCCGTTGAAAGTCAATCACTGGAATCTGTTGCAAAACTTCTGGCGTTGGGCAGAGCTTCAACAAAAGCGGAATCACCAGTCGCTCGCTGGGCGGTGCATCCGGGTGTGATTTGAGGAATGAAGCCAGCGATTTTTGAAAACTCTGGTGACGAATCGCCTCTGGAGAAAGTCCGATGATCAGCTTGCGTGAATTTTTCAGCGCGCTGTCAAGGTTGGCGGTTTGGTGACCAGACAGAGCTGAGACGCCGGCGTCCTTCAACTTTTTGGCAAGGGTTTCGGCCCATTCGTGATCTTCGGGAGCAAAGTTGAGAAACACGTCTACGTGGGGCACCCATAACGCCTGGATTTGCTGTTGCGCCAGTTGCAATTGATTTTGGAAGCTTTCGGCCAGGGCAGGGGACAGGTTGGGACGTGCCAGCATGTCTTCAAAGCGTTTCGCCTGTTGGAGCAGGTGGGCGACTTCCTCAGAGATTTCAAACGAGACGTGACTGGTCACCCAGTCGGAAAAATCGGCTGCTCGTGTCTGCAAATCTTTTTCGCGTTCAGGAGTCATCCACAGAATCACGGCGCTTTTGGTATCGCGAATGTCCTCCCGATGGCTGTTAAGCAGTGACAGAGCGGTGTCATATCGCTGGCGGCTTTGCTGGTGCAGATCGTCGAGTCCAATCGCAAACACACAGGCCGGCTGATGGAGCGTCCGACAAAACCGGGGCAGGCTCAACTGGTCATCCGGCTGATTGGCGAAGTCAAACTCAACGAACGAATACCCCGTGACCGTCTCCCGAAGTCGTTTGAACACTTCACTTTGCAGCACCGCCGAATTGGCGACAAGAAAGATGATGTGTGAACGCCCCGGATTGCGCAGGCTAATCTGGAGGCGTTCCATTTGTTCGAGGAGCAACGTGTCGGAGGTATTGGCCATAGGACTAGGGTTCGGGGTTCAGGGTTCAGGGTTCAGGGTTCAGGGTTCAGGGTTCAGGGTTCAGGGTTCAGGGTTTTCGAAAGGGATTGGGGTTCAAATATTGAATTGAGCATCCGAAGGGCTGGCGTTCGAATAGCCGGAATTGGATTGAGCATCCCGAAGGGCTGCCGTTCGGATAGCCGGTGTGTTGCGAGGCTTTGCGAGCTATAGAATTTCAGATAAGGAAACCACGAAATACACGAAATACACAAAAAATAAATCCAAATATTTCAATGGTTTCTGAACTATGATTGCCGAAAACGCCACGGAAATAGTTATCTGAAAACCTATACCGCCGGGAAAAGAGATTGAGTTTCAAGAATTGGATTGAGCATCCCGAAGGGCAACGCTCCGTGGTGCAAATCAAAGTTTGTCCCAGGTGAGCGGATGAGCGTCGTACCAGAGCCCAGGATCCCGATAGGCCACAATGTATCGTTTATCCAGCAAGTCTTGACTGACAGGCGTTCCCGAATGGGATTTGGTCGCGTGAACTTCCTGTAATTCTTTGATTTGATTCCGGTTGAGCGGACCGGAAAACTTCACGGCACGGTTCTCGATGGTTTTTTGGGCCGCTACGTGGTTGATTTTTTCAATTCCCAGCAATTCAGCCTGGGTACAGACTTCCTGAATCATTCCGATGAACGTGCGAAGGACGCCTCCACTGTGCTGAATGAGAGGATCCAGGACATCGGGTTCAAACAGATCAGAGTTGGAGAGTGAAATTTCTACCAGCCGGGTTCTGACAACCTCAGTGAAGGTGGTGTAACCCTCATCGTGTTTGGAATAAGACGTGTGAGTTGAATTTTTCTTGAACAGCTTGATATTTGGCACAAAGTAGGACTTGCATCCATCGCCAAGTTGATCAAACCCCAATGAATGAAAGACATACATCGGGACAGTATAAACCACATTACAGATTGGCCCTTTGAGCGCCTGGCTTTCCAGGAAAATCAAATCTGCCTGTTCGGGTTTGGAAAGTTTGTCGAGTCCATCAACCACAATCAGAAATCGGCGATTCAGCTTCGTCTCAATCTCAGCAATGATGAGGTTGACCGCCGTGATGATATTTTGGATTTGGGGCTCAAGTTCACGTTTGCGGGCTACTTTCTCCGTAATCCCCGAACTCATTTTAAAAGGTTTGAGCACTGATTCAGCGAGTTTGCCCCCATACTTTGATCCAACCATTTCGGCACCAAAACAGATCACGTTTTTGGCAAATTCAGCCGCATCGAACGCCTGATTGGTTACTTCTTCATCCTGGTAAATGGTGAGGTTAAAAATGGATCGTTCCAGGTCTTTGAGCAAAGATTTATCTGGATTGGCGCCATGATTCTGACCTGCTTTAAACGCCGCAATTCCCAGCAGGTACAAGATATCTATCTGGTTGGTTTGGCTCAGATCAAGATTGTGCTGGGCGTCAAAATACAGAATCAGGTACTGAGAGGCATATTCCTTGAGGAATTTCAGGAGCAGAGAGCTTTTCCCGCTCCCACGGTGACCGATAAGGAATCCGCGCGCCGGGGATTTTCGGGCTGGATTGCGAAAATCAATGATCATTTCCTGCAAAGGGTTGTGCTCACGTTCGCAATAGAATTGCTCCCCTCGGTTTCCTGTCAAAACTTCTGACGGGTCGAATACATTTTTCACCTGATCCCAAAATTCCGGAGGCCGTGGCATAGTGGTTTATCTCCAGGTCATTGATGAAGTTGTGATACAGCAAGGATTGTGGGCGGAAAGGAATACCACTTTACCGAATTGCCACCATTGATGCCACGAAAAAATGAAGTGGAACTGTTAAAAATTCTTTTGTTTGGATTGATCATTCAACGTCCAAAATGATGTCGCTTCCTGAGGGGGAAAAAAGATCAGTGATTCCCAATTCACGTCGGCTTGCGATATAATCCGCGCCCTGTCATTTTATGCACTCTTCAAATTCTGAATCGTTCGGTTTGAAACTACATCTTCAAAAATCTATGACCACTTCTGTAACCACCAGCACTGTAACCACTTCGCTCACGCGTGAGCAGAAGCTTGAACTCTATCACTATCTGCGGCAGACCCGCTTGCTCGAAGAACGACTGACCAATCTCTATCGCCAGACCAAGGTCATCGGCGGTCTGTTTCGCAGCCTTGGCCAGGAAGCCAATGCCGTTGGAACGGCCTACGCGCTCGATAAATCCAAGGGCGATATGATCACGCCGTTGATTCGCGACCTGGGCGCCGTCCTTGTGATGGGTGGGACGCCACGCGAGATTTTGCTTCAATACATGGCCCGCCGCGATGGTCCAAGCCGTGGACGCGACCTCAACATTCACTTCAGCGACCTGAATCGCGGATTCATCGGCCCAATTTCGCACCTTGGCGACCTGATGCCGGTGATGACTGGTGTGGCGCTCGCTTCGCGGATGAAAAAACAGGACCGTGTGTGCATGGTGTATATGGGCGATGGCGCGACTTCGACCGGCGCCTTCCACGAAGG
The DNA here is from genome assembly GCA_016208495.1 of Acidobacteriota bacterium. Lineage (NCBI taxonomy): Bacteria > Pseudomonadati > Acidobacteriota > Acidobacteriota bacterium. The sequence continues at coordinate 17,342 of JACQXX010000085.1, forward strand.
ACTCAACTTTGCTGCCGTCCAGCGGTTGCCGATTGTGGTGGTGGTTGAGCACAATGGGTATGCCTACTCAACGCCGACGTCAAAGCAAATGGCGGTGGACAACATTGTTGAAAAGGCCGCTGGATATGGTATCCGCGGGGAAATGGTGGATGGAAACGACGTGCTCGCGGTGTATGAAACCACCCGCGACGCGGTCGAATATGCCCGCTCCGGTCAGGGAACCGTGCTCATCGAATCCAAAACCTTCCGGATGAAGGGCCACGCTGAACACGACGACCAGCGGTATGTGCCAAAGGAATTGATCGAATACTGGACCGCCCGCGATCCGATTGCGCGCTACGAAAGCTATCTATTGGAAAATCAAATCGCGACCCAGGAAGATCTCGACGGTATTGTCGCCAAAATCAACGCTCGTCTTGATGAAGACGTCGCCTTTGCCGAAGCCAACCCGATGCCGGACGGCCCAACGGCGGCTGAAGGGGTGTATGCTTCGTGAGACCAGCGAAGTCGCAATCTGTCAGTACCACCTGCGTGAGCGGGTGGGAAGCTCAACGAAGTTGCAAAAAGCAAAAGCTGCCTGAAGTCACCGACTCAGGCAGCTTTTCTTTTTGGAGTGCGGCCCACTTGACGCCACTTTATTTTCGTATGCCTTGCCCAAAAATCAAAAAGCCACGAACGTGTCGTGGCTTTTAAAACAACTTTGTTTGAGAAGTGATGGCGGAGGCAGAGGGACTCGAACCCCCAAGCGGTTCCCCGCGCCAGTTTTCAAGACTGGTGACTTACCAATTAGCCTATGCCTCCGGGGAATTTGAGATAATAGTCAGACTGACCTCGAAGATCAAGCAAAAACTTCAGGCAACCTGGATCTATTGCCAAATGACTGTAAGTTGGAAAAGATGTCTACTCAGGATACATTTCAAAAAGAAAGGAATCGTATGAGGACCATTGTTACATACCAACAAACAGACTCGGTTGCGACCATCACCATGGATGATGGGAAGGTAAATGCCATGTCGGTGACCATGATCTCGGAAGTAAATAATGCCCTGAATCAGGCGCTGGTTGATAAATCCGCCGTGGTGTTGACGGGAAGAACGGGTCTGTTCTCGGCGGGTTTCGATCTGCCAGTGCTCAAAGCAGGCGGTGCCCAGGCCCGTGAGATGCTCAGGACGGGTTTTGAACTGGCGGAACGGTTATTGTCATTTCCAAAACCAGTTGTCATTGCCTGTAGTGGACACGCCTTAGCCATGGGGGTTTTCCTGGTACTGTCCGGCGACTACCGGATTGGCGCCGAAGGTGACTTCAAAATCGGCGCCAACGAAGTGGCCATTGGGTTGACGATGCCCGACTTCGGCATTGAAATCTGTCGGCAACGACTTGCGCCAGCCCACTTCAATCGTGCGGTGATCAATGCTGAGATCTACACTCCTGGCCAGGCAGTTCTGGCTGGATTCCTCGATCAGGTTGTCCCTATGGCAGAGTTATTGGATGTGGCGCAACAAAAGGCGATACAACTCACCAAACTCAATATGCCAGCCCATGCCGCAACGAAGTTACGTGCCAGAGGGGAAACGCTGAAGGCGCTGCGCCGGGCAATCGAAATGGGCGATGACATCCCCTGGGCTCAAGAGGAATGAAACAGGAACTTTGGAGAAAATAATCTATCTGGAATTGGGAAATCGGGGCGGGCCGAAATGCCAGTCGCGCATAAATTCATGCGTCCAGGCGGCACCGGCCTTGGGCTGGATCATCGGGATTCCCGGCGAATGAATATAATGATGGTGTTTGTAATGCACGACGTCCGGATGGTCTTCACCGGCCCTGGCCTGGGACAGGTTTGGCAGGTAAGCGGATTGAAGCGTGGCCTGGAGGTAGGCATTGAAGGCTTTACGAACTTCTCCCAGCACGCTGATGGAACCCGAAGCAAAAATGGCCCAGGGTTCGGCGATTTCCTGAAACCAGCCTGGGCGTTCGGCGATAGTTTCAAAATGTGGGCCAAAGCGTTCCGCGAGAGGTTGAAAAACTGAAACCACCTGAGCTTTCAGATGTGGCTGTTGACCGGCAAATTCAACGTCAAGCACCAAAACGTGAGCCCGCTCGCCAACCACAACCCATTCTGAAGCAAAAATCGGCAGAAGTTCCGGGCTGGCGGTTGGATACACCATAAGCGTCGCGACGTCAGCCACAACTGATTGAATCCGGGAATATTTCAGATTTAACCGACTATCCGCCAGAATCCATCCATCGCTGGTGACCTGGAGCATTTTAGCTGATTCACCAAACACAGCATGGCGAAACGTTTCGGGACGAGATTCCTGGACCATTCCGAGTGGCGAAATCAATTCAATTGCGTTCTCCAGTGTCCAGCCAACTGCATCTTTGAGCATTGTGAGATCACCTTACCGAAAAATCCGGCGGGACCAGGAATTTTCAACCAGCTTTTCCAGGGAAATCGCGGAACAATTCAGCCGTGGTAGCACACGGCCTTTGGAGCCGTGCGCTATCGCGGAGTGGGAAGTTGTCTTTAAAGCGCAGGTGATTTTGGAAATGGGTACGCCTGTTCATAGGCAAAAGCAGTGTTGAGCAACCGGCTTTCGGCAAAATGGGGTGCAATCAACTGCATGCCGATTGGAAGACCCGCTTCGCTCAGACCGCAGGGCAGGCTCAGGCCCGGAACTCCCACCATGTTGAGTGTGACCGTGTAAATATCGGAAAGATACATCTGGAGCGGATCATCGGTTTTTGAACCAAGTTTGAAGGCCGGCGTGGGCGATGTCGGTGTCAACAGGACGTCACACTGTTCAAAGGCACGTTCAAAATCCTGGCGCAACAGCGTCCGGACTTTTTGGGCTTTGAGGTAATAGGCGTCGTAGTACCCGGAGGACAGCGTGTAGGTCCCCAGCATGATTCGGCGTTTGACTTCGGGGCCAAACCCAAGATCACGGGTTTTCTGATACATCTCGTGGAGTGATTTGACGCCTTCAACGCGGAATCCATAGCGGACACCATCAAACCGGGCCAGGTTGGCGCTCGCTTCGGCGGTGGCAATGATGTAGTAATCCGGAATCGCATACCCTGAGTTGGGAAGTGACGTCTCGACCAGTTCGGCGCCTAATTCCTGATACCGGGTCAGCGCCTGCTGAATTACGGCATTGACTTCCGGGTCCAGTCCATCACCAAAGGCTTCTTTCGGAATGCCAATTCGCAAACCTTTGATAGTGCCGGTCAATTCAGCCAGATAATCCGGTACTTCGACCTGAGCTGATGTCGCGTCGTGGGTGTCGCGACCAGCCAGGACGCCGAGCATGCGGGCCACATCCTGGGTGGTTTTCGCCATAGGCCCAATCTGGTCCAACGATGATCCAAATGCCACCAGTCCATAGCGTGACACTCGACCATAGGTTGGCTTTAATCCAACGATGCCGCACAAACTGGCTGGCTGGCGGATTGATCCGCCGGTGTCAGAACCAGTCGCCAGGACACACAGGTCAGCGGCGACGGCGGCGGCACTTCCGCCACTTGATCCACCGGGCACACAGGTCAAATCCCAGGGGTTGCGAACCGGGCCAAACGCTGAATTTTCATTCGACGAACCCATGGCGAATTCGTCCAGATTGGTTTTGCCCACGATGATGGCACCCGCCGCTTCGAGTTTTTCCACCGCAGTCGCAGTGTAGGGAGGCTGAAAATTTCCCAGGATTTTCGAAGCGCAGGTGGTTCGGACACCCTTGAGGCACTGATTGTCTTTGACCGCAATCGGGACACCAGTCAGGGCCAGAAACGGCTTCCCGGTGGCCAGATCGGCATCCACTTGCGTCGCTCGGGCCATGGCTCGATCCCTGGTGATGGTAATAAAAGCATTCAATTCTGGATTCAGCGCTTCAATGCGGTCCAGCACGGCTGTGCAAACTTCAGTGGCCGTTGTTTCGCGTGCGGCGAGCGCTTTCTGAAGCGCCTCGACGGTTAAACCGATGGTGTTCAAGTTCAGAGTCCTCCCCTAAAAGAATGAAGAATGACAGAGTGACAAGATGACAAGATGACAAGGTGACTTTTTGACAAGGTGACTTTTTGACAAGGTGACTTTTTGACAAGGTGACTTTTTGACAATCATTTTGTCACCCTGTCACCTTGTCACTTTGTCACTTTGTCACCCTGTCACCTTGTCACCTTGTCAAAAGTCACCTTGTCATTTCATCATTTTCCAGCAACTGGGCGAGCGTTTTGTGTGAGCCATGCCCGTTGGTCCTGGCTTTTTCATGAACGGCGGCGCGGAGTTCATATTGTCCGACGACGCCCTGGAGCATTTTTTTCAGGCGCTCCAACCGTGCTTGAACCGATATCAGTTCAAGCAGTTCAAGTCGGTGAGCTGTACTTAACTGGAGTGTGCTCGCAATCGAAAACGACAGTTCCTCTGGATCATCAGGTAATTCGTCTTCAGTCAAATCGTTGTTTTGAATGACCTGGGTGGCGCGGATGGTACGCCGGTACAACGTTGTGACCTGATCAGCCAATTCATTGAGGTCCTGGTCGGTCAAATTATCCTGAAAGAATTCAACTTTTGCCTGAAGATAAGATTTGGTTTCGATATATTCAAGGGTTCGATAGCGCATTACCCCAGTCGTTAGCAGGTTCAGGCGGCCTTCTTGAAGCGGAACCGTCGCCAGGATAAAGGCTGCACAGCCAACTCTTGCGGTTGGCGGCGGCCAGCCTTCTTTACTGTCCAGAAACGTGATTCCAAACAACCGGTCGTTGTCCAGGCAGTCTTTGATCATTTCCTTGTACCGCTCCTCAAAGATGTGGAGCGGCAGCATCGCGCCTGGAAACAACACCAGCGGCAAGGGAAACAGTGGCAGTGTTCGTGAACCTTCTAAACTTGGAATCGGAGGAATTGACATAGGAACGGTTTGGGTTCGGGGTATGGGGTTCGAGGTATAAGCATCAGGATAAGGAAATGTGAACCTGTTTGAGACAAGAAGCGGAGGAGAAACGGGAACAGGGAGACCTTCCGCGGAGGTTGTACGGTTGAATGAACTCCGGTTGGGAGCAGAGGAAGGAGGCAATTGAATGTGTCTCGGTGTCCCCCTGTCCCTCTGTTCCCTTGTCCAGATCGGACGGTGTTCCCTTATCCTGGCGTTTATAATCCTGAACCCTCAGATGGATTATTCACTGACACGAAGGACCGCCAGAAACGCTTCCTGCGGGATTTCAACCCGTCCGACACGCTTCATCCGTTTTTTGCCTTCCTTTTGCTTTTCAAGCAGCTTCCGTTTCCGCGTAATATCGCCGCCGTAACATTTGGCCAGCACGTTTTTACCGGCGGCTTTGACCGTCTGGCGTGAAATGACTCGATTTCCAATCGCCGCCTGAATCGGAACTTCGAACAACTGTCGGGGAATAAGTTCCTTCATCTTGTCAACCAGCAGTTTGCCGCGTTGATAGGCGTTGTCACGATGGACAATGAGTGAGAGCGCGTCGAGTGGTTCGCCGGCAACCATCACATCCAGTTTCACCAGATCCGAGACCTGATAGCCATTTAAATGGTAATCAAGCGAGGCATATCCGCGGGAAACTGATTTCAATCGGTCAAAGAAGTCAAGCACCACTTCGAGTAATGGCAGGTCATAGGTCAACATGACGCGTTGGGGGCCGACGTACTCAAAGCCTCGTTGGGTACCGCGTTTTTCTTCCAAAAGCTTCAGGATTGGCCCCAGGAAATCATCATGGGTCAAAATGACCGCCCGGATGATTGGTTCTTCAATGTGTTCGATCTTGGAAGGATCTGGAAGCCGGGCCGGGCTGTCAATACTGAGGACTTCACCTGCCGTGGTCGTGACCAGAAAACGAACGCTGGGGGCCGTGGTGATCAAATCGAGGTTGAACTCACGTTCGAGCCGCTCCTGGACAATTTCCATGTGCAGCAACCCGAGGAACCCGCACCGAAAGCCAAAACCCAGGGCCATTGAGTTTTCCGGCTCATAAAAAAATGACGAATCATTGAGCCGCAATTTCTCAAGCGCGTCGCGAAGTTCCTCATACTTATCGCTTTCAACCGGATACAAGCCTGAAAAGACCATCGGCTTGATTTCTTGAAAGCCGGCACAGGGTTCGGCGGTCGGGTTGGCGGCACTGGTGACGGTGTCGCCAATTTGCACGTCCGCGATGGTTTTGATATTTGAGACAATGAATCCGACTTCACCGGCGCCCAACTCATTGATGGTTTGGGCTTTGGGGGTGAGGACACCCAGTGCTTCAACCTGATAATCACGCCCAGTCGCCATAAATCGGAATTTCATGCCTGGGCGAATCGTTCCGTCAATCAGCCGGATCATCACAATCACCCCACGGTACGGATCAAACCAGGAGTCAAAAATCAGTGCCTTGAGGGGTTCCTCGCGGCTGCCTTTCGGTGGTGGAATATGCTGAATAATGCCTTCCAGAACATCTTCCACGCCCTGGCCGGTTTTGGCGCTGGTCAGGACCGCGTTTGAGGCGTCAAGTCCAATGACCTGTTCGATTTGTTCCAGGACCCGGTCCGGGTCCGCCGACGGCAAATCAATCTTGTTAATGACAGGGATCATTTCAAGATTGTTATCGAGCGCGAGGTAGGCATTGGCCAGTGTTTGGGCTTCCACTCCCTGAGACGCGTCCACAATCACCAGTGCCCCTTCGCAGGCCGCCAGCGAGCGGGAGACTTCATACGAAAAATCAACGTGGCCAGGCGTGTCGATCAGGTTCAGGATATAGTCCTCGCCGTCTTGGGCCCGATAATTGAGCCGCACGGCGTGGGCTTTAATTGTAATGCCGCGTTCTCGTTCAAGGTCCATGGCATCGAGGACCTGCTCGGACATTTCCCGTGAGGAGAGCGCCCCGGTTTTTTCCAGGATGCGGTCGGCCAGCGTTGATTTTCCGTGGTCAATGTGGGCAATGATTGAAAAATTCCGAATTCGTTCTGTGTTCATAAAGCCGTTTCGAGAAAAAGTCCTTGGAAGTAGAAATGTGCCTGCCCTTTGGCAGCCCGATCCTGGAAAAGTGCTTTCCACAAAGCACATCCAGACTGTCAAACTGTGGTGATGAAAACCACACAATATATCTTATTTACCGGGAAAGCCCAACCTTTCATTCCTAAAGGCAGTTAAGTTATTCAATAAAAAGCAAAAGAAAAAAGGAAACAGCCTGTACTGTTTCCTTTTTGTGCTGTTTGATCGGAATTGACAAAGTGACAGGTGACAGGGTGACAAGGTGACAAGGTGACAAGGTGACCAGATGACAGGGTGACAGGGTGACAGGGTGACAGGGTGACTACTCGCTACTTGCTTCTCACTTTGTCTGACTACTCGCTACTCGCCACTCGCTTCTCACTTTGTTTTAGCAGAGACTATCTCGGGCGAGCATTGCGGCCCCGATCATGCCGGAATTGATGCCAAGTTGGGCAGCGACGATTCGGCATTGTTTGAAAGCTGGTTCATATGACCGGCGCTCCGCTTCGGCAATCACTGGCTTGAGTAGCAGGTCACCAGCCGCCATGCCGATACCGCCGACCACGACCAGTTCCGGATTCAGCAAATTGATAATGCCGGATAACCCAACGCCAAAATAGAGTCCGGTTCGTTCAAGTACGACCTGGGCCAGTTCATCACCAGACCGGGCTGAATTGACCACGTCTTCGAGTTCCATTTCCCGGTCTCGGGGGATGGACAGGCGTGAAAGTGAAGAGGTCCGATCACGATGCAGCCGTTTTTGAACCCGCCGAACGATGCTGGCACCCGAAACATAACTTTCCAGGGTGCGCTCTCCATCCAGGTCAATCGTGGTAAATCCGATTTCCCCGGCATAGCCCGTCGAACCTCGCCACATCAGTCCATTTAAAATCATGGAAGACCCCATTCGGTGACCAAGATCCACATAATAAATATGCCGAAATCCACGGGCGACACCACACTGCCACTCACCATATGCCGCCACGTTACTATGGTTATCAATCACCGTGGGTAACTGGGTCGCCCGCAACAGAGCGTCATAAATGGCAACCGCGGATAACCCCGGAAACCCGGACCACGATTCAATTTGGTTGGTCTGCAGGTTGACCAATCCCGGCACACCAAATCCGACGCCAATAATCGTCCCCGAATCACTTTCAGCCGCCTGTAAATCCTGAATGGTATTGCCGACCAGGGTAATGAGTTCGGGAAACGTTGTCGCCGCTACAGCTTGCCGGCGCTGAGTCAGAATCTGGCCGGTTGGATCGCACACGGCAGCCCGGAGGTGTTTGCCTTCGATATCAAGTCCGATGTAAAGCGGTGAAGTCGGTTCTGTCGTCATGAAAAGTCTCTTCAACGGTAGCAAGGTAGTGAAGTGGTGAGACAACGTGAGTCGTGAGTAGCGAGTAGTCAACCCGAGGAACAAGCAAGCAGGCAAACAAAACCTGATTATCTTTTCTCGCCCTGGGTACTCTGGCGTTACTGAATAACAATTTTTCAATCAAATGAGAAGATTTTCTTCTGACCACTCGCTACTCGCTACTTGCTCTAAATTGCTACTCACCACTCGCTAGTTATTTGGCTGTTCAGGTGGTCGGCGTTTTCGGTTTTTCTGAGCTTCTATCGCCATCTGACGCTTGATTTCCCGTTCAAGCCATTTGGATTTTATTTGCCATTCTTTTGCCTGACGGATTTGTTCACGTTGTTCAGGTGTCAGTTTCGGTGAATCCTTTTTCACGGTTGAGGTTGATTTGGGAGGCGCCGATGGGTCTTTCGGGGTATCAATCGTGATGACTTCATCCCCATCTCTGACTGTAATGCGTTCCGTCGTTGATTGGCCACTGCCGCTGGAGGTCGGCGTTTTCGGAGGTGTCGGTGGTTTGGCCGGATCTGGAAATTCTGGGTGGCCATTTCCCTGGGCTTCCTTCGGATCCAGTTCAGGGAGTGGTTCCTCAGGCAAAGTTGGGTCGCCCGGTTGGATATCTCCTGGCTTTGATGGGGCTGACGGTGGCGTTGGAACCACAATCTCAACTGGTGTTGGGGTTGGTTGGCCCATGAAAAAGTGGCGATAGACCATAATGCTCAAGCCACCAACCAGCAACAGAAGCGCGAGCAAAAGTTTGTAAGCCAGTGGCCGCCTGGTGTTTGCCACGGCCACCAGGGTATCCACGGCAGTTGGGGTGGGGGAACTGGTATCGGGCTTTTGGACCGGGCGAGTGACCAGCGGCGCCGACGATGCCAGCGGCATGGTTTCCAACGGGGCCCCGCTTGATGGGGTTGAAACAAGCAGGTTGGTGCCTGCCGCGTCTTCCAACCTGACCGGAGCTGGGGCATTGGGTCTGGTCTCAAGGTTTTGAATCTGTGGTGTCCCCAGAATGACTTCCGTTTGTGGCAGCTCAAGCGGTGTGCTGGGCGCAATCACCGTCATGGCTTCGGTGTCAATGAGCGGATGGGCCGGAGTCGTCGGGAGCATGCCAAAATCGCTGGCGGTGCTTAGTCCCGCGATCAGCATTGGCCCAGAGGAAGCCTGAATTTTCACGCCAACCGCCTTGGCAAATTCTTGCGCCAGTTCCGCCGGTGTTGGGCGCGTCGCCGGGTTTTTGTGCAGGGCTTTAAGCACCACAGCTTCAACTGTTTCTGGAATCGCTGGATTCAAATCGCGCAGCCAGGGAGGCTCCTCGGTAACCTGCATCAGAATCACCGCCGCCAGATCACCGCTTTCGGTGGCTTCAAACGGCAGCCGACCGGTCAGCATTTGAAACAATGTAATCCCCAGGCTATACACATCGGCTTTGCCGTCATAGGGGCGATTCCGGAGACGTTCTGGCGCCATGTAGGCGGGTGTACCAATCAAGCCAGCGGTTGGCGTTCCCTGACGGCCAGACGTGGTCGTGTGGTCAATCAACTTGGCAATTCCAAAATCCACGACCTTGACCACTTCACCGCGCTTGGTCTGGTGGAGGAAAATATTGTCAGGTTTAATGTCGCGGTGAATGACGCCCTCGGCGTGGGCTTCAGCCAGCACATCACAGACTGGGATCAGAATTTCGGCGGCACGCAAGGGCGTGAGCGGGCCTTTAAGATTGAGTTCCTGAACCAGCGAGTGCCCTTCAAGCAACTCCATCACCAGGTAGGCAAACCCCGAGGAGGACATTCCAAAATCGTAGACCGTCACGGCATTGGGGTGTTTGATGCGACAGGTTGAGGCCCCTTCCTGTCGAAATCGGGTCAGATCCTCTGGGGACGGTGAGGTAATCGAGGTCTGTAGGATTTTGACCGCCACGGCCTGACTCAGTCCAAGGTGTGTGGCCCGATACACGGTGCCAAACCCACCCGCGCCGATTTTCGATTCGAGGCGATATTTCTCGTCCAGAACCGTTCCCAGCAAGCCGTTATTGATTGGAGATACAGCAGAATCCATAGCGTTCTTACCAATTGATGGTTATGGGCTAAAAGAGAGAATGAAGAATGAAGAATTGAGAATGAAGAATGAAGAATGAAGAATGAATTTGGTTTTTAGTTCTTGGTTCTTGGCTTCGAAAACCCTGAACCCTGAACCCTGAACCCTGAACCCTGAACCCTGAACCCTGAACCCTGAACCCTGAACCCTGAACCCTGAACCCTGAACCCTGAACCCTGAACCTAGCGGTCTTTCTTTTTCTTGTCATCTTTCTTTTTCTTGTCATCGTCTTTGCCGGCGATTTTTTCCAATCCCTTTTTGATCCCTCCGCCCACTTTCCCCCAAAATCCTTTCTTTTCTTCTTTTTGGGCTACCGGTTCAGGTTTGGTGCTGGTCGTGGGTGGTGGTTTCGGTGACGCCGTATCGGGTTCAGTTTTGACTTCGGTGGTATCTGGACCGGCATCCGGGGTGGCGTTCACTGGAGTGGTTGGTTTGGTTGATCCCGTTTTGTCTGGTGAGCCGGTCTCGCTTCCTGGATCTGTTGTGCTTGACCCATTTTCAGAGAGAGGCGGCACAGTGGTTGTCGGCGCTCCAGAGTCAACTGGTTGGGTCGTTGCCGGTGGCTTTACCAGTGGCGTACCGTTGGTTGAAGAACCTGGACTGAGCAACGACATTGTCCCCAGGGCTGCCCCTCCGACCCCAATCAAGAGAACGGCGCCGATGGCCAGGGGACGCCACCGGTTTGGCTGGCTGACTGGTCCGGTTCCAGCACTGGTGGCCACTACCAGGCTGGTCGGTGCACTGAGTGGTGTGGTTTCATCAATTGCCCTGGTGGCCGGTGTGGTCAGAACCTGAGTGGCGACGGCGGCTTTGGCTTTCCGTTCCTCGATCAAAGGGATGTCTTTGATGGGGACTTGCTCGGTTGATTGAATGGTGACATAGGCGGCGGCATCAGGATATTCCTCCGCCACCGGTGGCACGGGTGGCAGTGTCTCCAGATGCTCCGAGTGGGACTGGTTGCCCGATGAAAAGCTGGGACCGGTGATGGTGAGTGCGGCGGGGGTCGCGTTTCCCTGAACGGTTAAAAATGATTCCGGCGGAGCGAGTGAACTCGAAACCAGAGGTGCCGACACTGGCGTGTCGGTGTTTTCGATGGCGCGGGTCGCCTGGGTTCGAGTTCGTGCAAATGCCTGCTCGATTTGCTCAAAGAACTTTCGAACTGAAGCTGGCCGCGCGTCTTTTTCTTTTTCCAGCGCGTGCATAATCGCATCGCTGATATCAACTGGAATATGTGGGTTGACCTGAATCGGCGGCTCGGGTTTTTTGGTCAGATGGGCGCTTAACACACTGACGACTCGGCCCCGAAATGGTGGTTGCCCGGTCAGCATTTCATAGAAAATCACCCCCAGGCTGTAAATATCGGCCCGGTGGTCGAGTTCACCACCGTCACAATGTTCCGGCGACATATAGGCCGGAGTCCCCAAAATTTCCCCCGTCCCGGTCAGATTGGCAATCGAGTCTGAAGATTCAATCAGTTTGGCCAGTCCAAAATCGAGGATTTTCACCAGGACATCGCCCTGCTCATTGTCTTTGAGCATGATGTTTTCCGGTTTCAGGTCACGGTGAATGATGTTTTTGGTATGGGCGGCGTCAACACCCGCGCAAATCTGTTGAACGAGTTGAAATGTAGTGGAGATTGGAAGCGCGCCTTGAGCCTTTAATAACTCACGCAACGACTGGCCTTGAATATATTCCATAACCAGATAGGCATTGCCATCGCCCAGGATCCCAAAATCATAGACGGTAATGATGTTGGGATGTTCGATCCGGGCGGCGGTGCGTGCCTCGCGCAGAAACCGATCACCCAGATTCTGAGTGCCCAGCAAATCAGCGCGCAATACTTTCACGGCCACGACCCGATCCAGCAAGAGGTGACGGGCACGATAGACTGCCCCCATGCCCCCACGCCCAAGGACAGATTCAATCTGAACTTTGCCGTCAATGACCTGGCCAACCAGGGCTTCGAAGGGGGATGTTATTGAAGCCGGAGCCGGGCCCACACCAGCCACCGTCATGGCGGCATCTGGTGAGACGAGCTTGAGTTCTGTCCCATCAGCGGAACAGAAGGCAATAGCATCAGGATACTGTTTCTGACAGACCGGGCACTGTTTCATGACACGATGACCCAACTGGGATTTGGAAAAATGTTTGGGGAGGTGTAAGTGCCAGAATACCACTAAAGGATGATTTTGAACACTTTGAACTCGGAGACCAGACTTTCTTTCGGCGTTGCTTGCCAGAACACATCCTGTCAGCTAAAACAACACATCCTGAAAATCTTGGGGCTGAAAAATCCAGGGCTGAGGGCTGAGGGCTTGGGGCTGAAGACTCGCAAGCTCGGAGCGATTGAAGGGATGAGGGATGAAGGATGAAGGATGAAATAAAACCAATTCTTCAGCCCTCAGCCCTGGTTTTCTCAGCCCTGGTTTTTTCAGCCCAACTGAAGCGAATCTTACTCCAGAGAGGTTGCATGGCATCCCACGTTGACCCCGATTCACGTTCAAAAACGATTGAACACCCCCACTTCAAACCATTTATCAGCAGCGCCACGATTCTGCCGGAATTTACCCTGCGAACCGTCATTCTGGGCTCGATTCTGGGGGTTATTTTTGGTGCCTCCTCGGTGTATCTGGCACTGAAAGTCGGCCTGACCGTCAGCGCTTCAATTCCGATTGCGGTGCTCTCCATTACCATTTTTCGGGCTTTTGGGCGGGCGTCAATCCTGGAAAACAACATGGTCCAAACCATTGGCTCAGCGGGTGAGTCAGTGGCCGCCGGGGTCGTGTTTACCATTCCGGCATTGCTGATTATGGGGTATTCGCTTGAAATTTCGCGGGTAGCGCTCATTGCTTTGACTGGAGGCTGGCTGGGAGTGTTGATGATGATTCCACTCCGCCGCGCCCTGATTGTGAAAGAGCATGGAAAATTGACTTATCCGGAAGGAACCGCCTGTGCCGAAGTCCTCATTGTCGGCGAAGAGGGCGGAAGTCAGGCGAAAACAGTCTTTTCAGGATTTGGGTTGGGAATTTTCTACAAATTTCTGATGTCGGGCCTTCATTTATGGAAGGAAGTTCCCGAGAAAGTCATCCATCGCTTTCCTGGCGCTTCGGTCAGTGCCGAAGTTTCACCGGAATTGATGGGGGTGGGCTACATCATTGGTCCCAAGGTGGCATCGGTGATGCTGGCTGGCGCCGTGCTGGCTTATCTGGTCTTGATGCCAGCCATTAAGTTTTTTGGCAGTCTGGTGGCGACCCCGCTCTTTCCGGGGACGATTCCAATTGCTGAAATGACGTCTGACCAGTTGCGTGATGCTTATATTTTGTATGTCGGCGCTGGTGCGGTGGCAACTGGCGGCATCATCAGTTTACTTCGCTCGATGCCAATGATTTTGTCAGCGTTTCGCTCCAGTTTGGGGGGATTAAAAGCCGGACTGGTCGGGGGGAGCACCGAAGCCCGAGTTGAACGCGACCTGTCCATGAATTATGTTCTTTTTGGGTGCGGGATCCTGGTGCTGGTCCTGGCTTTTTTGCCGCAACTCCAACTCAACTTTTTCGGAGCGGTGCTGATTCTGGCCTTTGGTTTTTTCTTTGTCACCGTCTCATCACGCATTACTGGTGAAATCGGGGCTTCCTCAAACCCAATTTCCGGAATGACCGTGGCCACGATTTTGTTGACCTGCATTATTTTCCTGTTTATTGGGAAAACGGGCCCAGAATGGCGGGTTGTGGCACTCTCAGTGGGCGCTGTGGTGTGCATTTCCGCCTCGATTGGCGGGGCAACGTCACAGGATTTGAAAACCGGTTTTCTGGTTGGTGCCACTCCCAAATATCAACAAATGGGCTTGATGATTGGTGTGACTGGCTCCGCCATTGCAATTGGCTGGGTGCTCTTTTTCCTCAATGAATCGGCCACGATCCATTATCCAAAAGACTTTCCACAGTACACAGCCACTTCAAATTTTGTTGGTTCACAGACCATGCCCGGCGGAAAGACCTATCGCATCCACAGCATTCCGGTTGCCACCAATGGTATTTTGCCGGGCCGCTATCTGGTTGATGACTCAGGCAAAATTCGCTTTTCGATTGATCCAGGGGTTGGCGGTCGCGAATCAACCCAACTGATGAAAAGCTCAGGCAAAGTGGCTGAAACCGCGAAGCCAATCGGGATGATGCGTGGGCTGGATGGCGTTGAATATCAACAAGTTGCGGTGACTGTCGGCGAGGTTGAAACTCAATATCTGGTTGATGAAAGCGGGCAGGTTCAGTATAAATTTGAGCCGCGCAAATCGCGCTACGATGCTCCCAAAGCCACCCTGATGGCACTGATCATTGATGGTATTCTGACCCAGAAACTTCCGTGGAGTCTGGTTTTTCTGGGGGTCTTCATTTCAATCACCCTGGAATTATGCGGAGTTGCCGCCCTCCCTTTCGCGGTTGGGTTGTACCTGCCATTTTCAACCTCGTCTCCGATTTTTCTGGGCGGAGTGGTCCGCTATCTGGTGGATTTGATACTGGCCCGACAAGGCAAAGCTGCCGCCACTGAAGCCGAAGCCGAATCAGGCAATGGCGTCCTGTTTAGCTCCGGGTTGATTGCCGGTGGTGCAATGGGAGGATTGCTGGTGGCGGCGCTCAATGCCTTCAAAATCGGCGAACATGCGCTGGCTGAAAAAATCAACGTGGCCGAGCATTTTGAATGGCTGGAACACGGCACCTATGCGGATCTGACGGCGATTGTTTTATTTGCCCTGATGGGAATTGTTCTCTGGAAAGTTGGGCAGCAAACCGCACCAAACAAAGTCGAATGACGTCGTGACAAGATAACAAGGGGGCTAAACCCCATAAGCGCTAGAATAAGGGTTTGAGGCCCGCAGGGTCGTCGTTTAATAGCCGTGGTGCGAAGCCCACGGTCACGGCCAGAACGCGACCCAATCCCGATAAAAGCATCGTTCAATGCCAACGGAAAGGACACAGGGATTCTTATCCTGGCGCTTATGACCCCGAACCCCGAACCCCGAACCCCGAACCCCGAACCCCGAATCCTGAATCTCCAAACATATGCTTCGAAAACAGACGCTGAAATGCTTTTTTGTCGCACTCCTGATGATCCTGTGGGTCGGAGGGCTGACCCGCCCGGTCTGGGCTGAGCGGGTCGTGACCCCAGGCGCACCAATTGTTCCGGCTGAGCAACAGGTGCTGATCTTTTATGATCCGGTCAAGAAACAGGAAACGCTGGTTTTTAGTCCAGCCTATCGGTTTCGTGAGCAGAAGTTTGTCTGGATTGTGCCGGTTCCGGCCACGCCTTCAGTCGGAACAGGTCACCAGTTTGTGTTTGAGAATTTAAAGGCCCGTGTGGCACCTGATATTGAAGTCAAAATTCGCCGACATTGGAAAGTCAGCAGCTTTCTGCTTGATCTCATCAAACGACTGACGGCACCGCCAAAATCAGATGATCCGTTTGCCAATCTCAAACCAGGACAGGTGATTGTGTCTCGGCGCAACGCCAACCAGACGGTGCGGGTTATTGCTCCAGGGGAAAAAGACAAATTCCTGAATATTTGTCGCGAAAATTTTGAAGACCCGGACTACACCCCCCCGGCTGATCTGGTTGAGTGGATGAAACCCTATGAAGAGCAAAAGTTTTCTTTTGTTGCGATTTCGGCATCTGCTGACCTGGTTGATCAGAACTCGGCGGCTGACGAACAGGTCTTGATGACTCCATTCCGGATTACCTTTCCGGCTGAAAAACCATTCGTTCCAATGATTCGCCCAGCCAGTGCGGTTCCTAATGGCTGGCGGCCATACAACGTGTTTCGGTATTTTGTGGTCATGCCTGAGCGGGCTGAAGTGCGCGTCGGAGACCAGCCTTTTTTTGACCAGACACATTTGGTGTATGCCAACCGGGTGTCGCGTGAGGACTGGAATACCAAAATCTGGCCTGGATTGCGGATGACAACCGTTCAACCGACCGAACCGGCCCCCGTACCACCAAAACCTGAAGCTGCCTCCAAAACGGGGAAGTCGCCAGCTCAACCTGAGCCAAAACCTGAGTCAAAACCCGCAACCACGCCTCCATCATCCACCCCGTCCTCTACGCCACCACCGGCTGAAGAAGCACCAGTTGGAAATGATCTGTTTCTCACGGCCTATGCCCGTGCTGATCAGCAACTGACGCCAATTACCCAGGATGGCACAATTGTTCCGGCTGCCACTCAGGCAACATTTAAATTGCCCACCAAAGTGGAATTTGAGGATCGGGATGTTAGTTTTCCAATTGAAGGACCACTGCTGGTGATTGCTGGGATTGCTGTGTACTTGCGTCAGCGACGGCAGGTGAATTCATAGTAGGGCTGAGGGGATGGAGCAATCGAGGGATGAAATAAAACCAGTTCCTCAGCCCATTTTCTTCAGCCCTCAGCCCCAAACCCTCAGCCCTACCTTATGACTCAAAACCAGCGAACCTTAGCCATTGATTGGGGACAAAAACGAACCGGTTTTGCCATCTGTGATGAACTGGGAATGACGGTTCGCCCGCTTGAAACGGTTCGTGGTCCAAAAGAGGCTGTTTTACAGCGGGTGGCGGAACTGGTTTCAGCCTATGACGTCCAGCGAATCGTGGTTGGGGTCCCGCTTGGCGCTGAAGGGCAGATTCGTGAAGCGGCTGAGCGAATCCTGGCTCTAGTTGAAGAACTCAAAAGCATGGTGACCTGTCCTGTTCACACCTGGAATGAACGATTAACCTCGTATGCCGCTGACGAGTGGATGCGCGAGCGTGGCTATTCAGCCCGTGAACGCCAGCAACGCTCAGATGAAATTGCGGCAGCGATTCTGCTCGAAGATTTCTTGGCTTCCTGTCCGTTTTCCACATAACTCCCGGCGCACATCTTATACCAATTTGTAAGGAAGTCCTTGTATGAGAAAATAGTCAAATAGTCCAATCAAATAAACTTAGTGGACTACTGACTACTGACTACTGACTACTGACTACTGACTACAAACTGGTGTTCTTGAAATGGAACGTGTTGATCTTTATGCGATACCTGTGTGTCCGATTTGCGCTCTTGAGTATGCTGGTGTGTCTTCCGGCACTGGCTCAAACCCAACCATCAAAACCAGCGCCGGCAGCGGCTGATTCCTGCGAAACTGACCCTGGATTTCACAAACTTGATTTCTGGCTTGGGAATTGGGATGTGTTTGTCAAAGACCAGAAAGTTGGTACCAATCAAATTGAAAAAATTCTCAGTGGCTGTGCTGTGACGGAGTACTGGACTGATGCCACCGGCAGCCAGGGCAAGAGTTTGTTTTACTACCTGCCGGCAACCAAACGCTGGCGACAGGTGTGGGTTACGGAACAGGCCAATCGTACCGGCGGCGTCAAAGAAAAAGAATTGATCGAAGAACTCAAAGATGGCGGGTTGCGATTTCAAGGTGAAATCATGCTTCTCACAGGCAAAACCTATCTGGATCGAACCACACTCACGCCGCTCTCAAAAGACAAAGTGCGGCAAGTTATCGAGTTTTCAATGGATGGCGGCAAGTCATGGAAGTCCGCCTTTGATGCCATATATCTTAGAAAAGATTGAGATTCACCAGGTTATGGTACCATTTTCCCAATGTTGCCATAATAACCCGCGTAAAACTGAATCACGATGCTCGCAATGTAGAGTGCGACCAGGATGTACATGGCGATTGGGAAAAAGAAGAGCACGGCTTTCAGGACTTTTTCCGATTCTTCTTCATACATTCGGGCGGTTTGTTCCAGCACCCGGTCCAAATCGCCGGTTTGTTCCCCGAGGGCAATGATGTGCACATACTCTTTCGGAAATACGCCAGCCGCTTCAAATCCTTTGGCCAGTCCAAAGCCTTCTTCGAGGTAGCCGAGAATAATCTGGCTTTTGCGTTTCAAGTAAGTGTTTTCAAACGAGCTGGTTGAAAGCTGCAGGCAGCGCCGCATATCAATCCCCGCGCTATAGAGCGTTGCCAGACAGCGGCTGAATCGGGCTAACGCCATTTTATGCAGGCTTTTGCCCAGGACTGGAATTTTGAGCCGTACCTGATCATAGATATCAATCAAGACACCCTGCGATAAGACAAATCCCACATAGAGTGCCACGCCAATTGCCAAAAACGGTGCCGCAGTCCAAAAAACGGCGCTCAGGTATTCGCCAAACGAGCCATTCCACCAGATTGGAATTTTCGGGACAAAAAGTGCTGCCAGAAATAAAAAGCTTGGGTAAAGCATGGCCAGCAAAAACCGGAGCTGGTTTTTGTACTGCTTTTCATACATCGTCGAAAGCTGGAACAAATTGGAATCAAGGCGGCCATTTTCTTCTCCAACCGCAATCAGCGCCGCTTGAAGTTCAGTAAACACTTGCGGTTGTCTGGCAACGGCTGATCCAAGCGTCTTTCCTCCCATCACATCGGCATAGACCCGCTCGGTGGCTTCCCGAATTTGGGTGTCCCCACTATGCTCTGCCGCCAGAGGCAGGCTCTGGCTGACAGGGACGCCTGACTTGTAAAGCTGTCCAAGTTGTTGATAGAACAGAGAAAGATTGCGGCTTCGAAAAAGATTCATATCCTACCTGGAAGAAAGAGTGACAGAATGACAAGGTGACAAGGTGACAAGGTGACAAGGTGACAAGGTGACAAGGTGACAAGGTGACAAGGTGACAAGGTGACAGAATGATAAAGTGACAGAATGATAAAGTGACAGAATGATAAAGTGACAGAATGACAAAGTGACAGAATGACAAGATGGCTTTTATTCGAAACCCTGAACCCTGAACCCTGAACCCTGAACCCTGAACCCTGAACCCTGAACCCTGAACCCTGAACCCTGAACCCTGGATACATCCAACACTGCACGTAGGAAACCAGCTATGGTTCCAGTAAGTCAAATACCACATCTGTTGTGGAAAACAACCTGGGATATGTTTGACAAAGGGTGTGTCGGCTATGCCAAAGAAGCTGCCTACTCCTTTATTTTGTCCTTTTTCCCCATGTTGTTGTTTTTGACGGCGTTGTTTGCAATTTTGGGACGTGACTACATGGGTGAAATCCTCACGACGTTGCGAAATGTATTGCCGCCTCATAGTCATGCGCTGATTCAAGAATACATCCAGGCTTTTTTCCAAAACCAGCCATCGCTTGGAATTTTGTGGGCCACTGCGATTGCAACGCTGTTTCCGGCTGCCGGGTTGATGGGCACCTTTTCTAAAGCCTTTGATCACATTTATGAAAACCCCAACCGACGATCATTTTGGGCTGACCAGGGCATTTCCTATCTCATGGTGGTGATTATCGGAGCGCCGCTCCTGGTTGCGACCATTGCGACGGCGGCTGGAACCAGCTTTGAGCGGATGATCGTCGGGAAAATGGGCAACGAGCAAATCTTCAGTGTGGCCTGGTTTTTGGGACGCTGGGCAATTGTGTTTGTGACCGTGATGTTGATTGCCATGCTGCTCTATCATTTTGGGCCAAGTCGAACGCCAGCCTGGCGGCACATTGTCCCAGGTGCGATGCTGGCCTCGTTTTTGTGGATTGTGCTCACGCTCGGATTTGGGGCCTATGTGTCAAATTTCGGGTCCTATACCTTGTATGGAAGTCTGGCAGTGCCCATTATTCTGCTGGTCTGGATGTATTTTTCAGCACTGGTGATGTTAATCGGAGCGGTGTTTAACCGGCAATGTGAGATCCATGTGGATTGTTCACTATCACCCGAATCGCGAAACATTTCAAACCATCCTGAATACCTGCGACGATCAATGGCACCAGAAAAAGGTTTGATCAAGGAGGCTTCGAAATCGCCCCAGCTTCGAAAGAACCAAAAGTCAAAATCAAAGTCTACCTCCCCAACCCCCAACCCCCAACCTCCAACCCCAAAGTCCAAACTATGACTACTCCTGTAACTCCTAAACTTGCTGCCGGAATCGTTTTACTTCGCCAGTCTTCTGTGACCGGCTGGGAATTTTTCTGGGCCAGACGCTCTAACAAAATGCCGTTTATGAGCGGTTTTCATGCTTTTCCCGGTGGCCGGTTAGATAAATCGGATGCGGAACTGACAATTGAGCATTCGCTATCACCTGAACAGGCCGCCCTGTGCGTCTGTGCGATTCGCGAAGCCTTTGAAGAAGCCGCCATTTTGATTTCACCTGATGCTCACAAACTGACAGTGGAAGAACGACTTACGGCCCGTAGTGCTTTGATGCAGGATGAATTGACGTTTGCTGAATTTGTTAACCTGCACCGCCTCCGACTTGATGCGCGATTGTTGGTTCCGGCTGGTCGCTGGGTGACGCCACCCTATGCTGCCCGACGCTTTGATACCTGGTTTTACACGGCTGAAATTCCAGAGGGGCAGGAACCCGAACTCTGGACCGATGAACTCGAACATGGCACCTGGGCCACGCCGCTGGAGGCCGAACGCCGCTGGGCGGATTTACAGGTTTTGTTGGCACCTCCAACGTTGCACACGATTCGGGGCATTGGTCGCTGGATTGAAACTGGTGCGGGAGAAAAACGGGATTGGGGACATCTGACGCGTCTTTTGACCAACATTCCCGAAGCCAATGGCAAACCAATTGAATGGATTGAAACCCGACCTGGCATTTTTGTGTTTCCAGTTCGAACACCGACGCTGCCACCGGCAACCCATACCAACTGCTATTTAATTGGAGATCAAGAGCTTATCGTCATTGACCCGGCTTCGCCCTACGCAGATGAGCAGGCGCGACTGGATGCCCATCTGGCCGGTTTGCAAGAACGTACCGGGGCTCGGGTGCGTGAAATCTGGCTCACCCATCATCATCCAGATCACGTTTCGGGTGCCGAACACGCCCGTACGACGTGGCGAGTGCCAGTCGCGGCACATCCCCGGACGGCTGAATTGCTCAAAGGCAAAGTCACGGTTGACCGATTTCTGGGTGACGGAGACGTGCTGGAACTCGACGGCAACCCTGGCTGGCGGCTTCGTGCCATTTTCACACCAGGTCATGCGCCAGGGCATTTATGTTTTTTGGAAGAAAACAGCCGCGCGATTGTGACCGGCGATATGGTGGTGGGGCTGGGTTCGGTCCTGATTGCCCCTCCAGATGGCAATATGCAACTCTATCTGGATTCGCTGGAAAAGCTTTCAAAACTGTCACTTACCATGATTTTGGGCGGCCACGGCCAGGCAATGGGCAGCCCGAAAAAGCACATTGCCAGCTATATCAAACACCGCCTGGACCGCGAAGCACAGATTCTTGAAGCCATGACGACTGGGGCCGAAACGATTGATGACATTGTCAAAATTGCCTACGCGACGACCCCGGTGGAAATGCACCCGTACGCAGCGCTTTCAGTCAAAGCCCATCTGGAAAAACTTCTCAATGAACAACGGATTACTCCAGTTGGCGAAGCCCGGTGGCAGGTGGCCGGATGAAGGAATGAAGAATGAAGAAAAATTGTTTCCTGGTTTTTGTTATGGTTCTTGTAAAATATTGATCTCCAGGCACTAACGGTAACATTAGCTGATCTTGTTTCAGGCGTTCAGATAACTCTTTGAAAAATCGGATGAAAGCTCAAAATCATCAAAACAACATTGTGTGTCATTACAACGAACCGCTCATCACATTCTCAATTCTTCATCCTCAATTCTTCATTCTTCATTCTCAATTCTTCATTCTGCCTATGTTGATTTCACTCCAGCTTGGACAAAAAAATCGTGACTATCACAGCCGCGGATTTGGCGGGCAGCTTGGGCGTCAATCGCACATTCTGATTGGCCAAACCAGCCGGCAATTTCACTGGTCTGGGCTTGGATGTCTTTCAATCAAGACCTTTTCGCAGGGAACGGCTTATTACAACGCCGGCAACGGACATTTTGCCGTGGATGACAGCCGGTACCTGGTGTTGAACGAGCATCAGCCATACACGATCACGATTGATGTTGCCAGACCAATGTCTTCTTTTTGTTTGTTTTTTGAAGTCGGTTTATTAGGCGAAATAGCTGAATCCAGACAGTTGACCACTGAAACCTTGCTTGAGAATCCAGAAGGGAAGTCTCTGGCGTCAATTGCTTTTTTCGAGAAAACGTATCCTCACGACGATCTGCTTTCGCCCGCTTTGCGACGATTGCAATATCTGGTCAATGCCGGAGTTGTTGATTCTGGGATTTTGACTGAACACATGTATGACATTGCCGGGCGACTGCTGGCGGTTCATTCCCAAACCGTGGCTGATGTGGAACAGTTTCCAGCGGTCCGGCCTGCTACGCGTGACGAACTTTATCGCCGCTTACATCGTGCCCGTGATTTCATTCTCGCCAGATTTGACACACCGCTGACACTGGCTGACATTGCCCAGGTCGCCTGTCTTTCGCCAAATCATCTGCTACGAACTTTCAAACAAGCCTTCCAGATAACCCCGCATCAGATGCTGACCAGCATCCGTCTCGAAGCAGCAAAACGACTTCTAAAAACCACAAATCATTCAGTGACTGAGGTTTGCTTGATGGTCGGTTTTGAAAGTCTTGGTTCGTTTAGCTGGTTGTTTCGGAAGAAGGTCGGGTGCTCACCTGATACATTTCGAAAAAGGTGATTTTCAAGAAGCATACTCTGGTTTCAAGTTCCTAAACTCCGCAGTCAACTACGTGCTGCAGGAGGTTTCAGGAAATACATGGCTTTACCATCACCAATAATCGAAGTTTCTCCGATACCATCAGAACCCGAAGCATCAGTTCCAGGGTATGCCATCACCCGGCGGATGTTTTGCTGGCTTCCGCTGGCAATGACGGCAAGTTCATCTGTTGCCAGAGGAAACTCACTTCAAGAGCCCCAAAAAGTTGACTCACTGGCGGCTGGACTTGATGTTTTGACGTGGGCTGAATTCCTCCATCAGGCTGAAAAGCTGGGAGGTGTCAAGTTTCTGGGCAACCAGGTTGACCGGTATGTGTACCGGGTGGCTTCGTTGGCAGCCCAGGTGCAGGGGGTTCCCGCCGCCAAAGTGTTTCCATTTGCCAGTCTCCAACCGCCAGTGTATTTCGGCCCTTCGCACAGAGGCGCTGGACTGCTCGTTATTGAATGGAAACTGGCCCCCGGTGCTGTCTTGCCACCACATAACCATCCAAACTACAGCATTTGCACGCTTGGCCTCGAAGGCGAAGCCCGGATGTCAAATTATGAAGTCGTGGGGGCGGCACCTGAATTTTCATCCAGCAAAAGCTTCCAGGTTCGAAAAACCAACACTCAGTGGATGCGCCCAGGTGCGATCAACACGCTCTCACCACACCGTGACAACATTCATACCTTCCAGGCTGGAAAAGATGGTGCGCGTGGGATTGATATCGGAACATTACACGGCACGGATCAAGGGTTTTCCTTTTTAAAACTTACTGAAAAACCTGTTGATCCGGCACGTGATATTTTTGAAGCCCGGTGGATTGGAACCAAACCCTGACAGGGTGACAAGGTGACAGAGTGACAAGGCATAAGTGCCAGGATAAGAAAATGTGAGCCTGTTTGAGACAAGGAGCTTGGGGAGACAAGGAGACAAGGAGATTCTCCTCCCGACGGTGGGAGCGGGAGAATATTTTTTCTCCTTGTCCCCTTGCCCGCTTGTCCCCCTTGTCCAGATTGGACTCTGTTCCCTTATCCTGGCGCTTATGGGGTGACAGGCTGACCGGGTGACAAAATGACAACGTGATGTGGGGTTACCTTCTTATACCATTTTAGAATGAAGTGATCGTCTTAGAAAACAGTCAAGTAATTCAATCAATTGAAGTTAGTGAACTACTGACTACGATCTACTGACTACAAACTGGTATTACTTCTTCATTCCAAAGATGAGCCAGAGGGTCAGAACCGGCATCAGGAGGGTATATCCGATCAGAAACTGGGCTTCACGATGAGCGAAGTTCACCGTGTAGCCCCATCCGACAAGTTTCTCGACAAAAAACGCCGGGTCTTCCGGGTTGTAATAGATGGTTCCGCCTCCGTACCAGTGTTCGGCATCAGATGGACGCTGGACATAAACCCGACCGACCCGAGTTTTCAAATCGCGATTAACTCCAATCATTTGAAACAAATACCAGAAGCCGATCACAAACATAATGCCTGTGATTGAAAATAAGACCGTGTTGACCATGCGGGCATAGGATGCAAATTCGGGCAGGCTGCTAAACACGGTATTGAGCGCAATGGCGCCAAGCACAACCGATATCAACGCTCGCATCCAGTCCATCAACATCAGATTCAGGTTGAGTTGGCGTTCTTTAAGTTCAAGATATTCTGCCGCATGCTCACCAGGAAGCGTCATTTTGACCCCGAGCATCCCCCGTTTCACCAAAAAAAGAAGTCCATGCATATAGAGCGTCAGCACTGGAATGGCAAAGACTGAGGTAAAACTCTTGCGCGCCCAATCGTCCACTTCGCCTTTCCAGTTCCAGTGAACTGGAATCCATTCTGGGAGTTGTGGATAGAAATACACCAGCGCCAGAAATGGTCCAATCAAGGCAATGAGAATCGCGACTTCAACCGCCAGGTTGGTATAATCGGCCAGATGGCGGGTAATGAGCGGCGCCGCATACCGTTGATTTTCCTCCACCAACGCGAAGGGTTTGATCTGACGGGCAAACACCACATACAGAGCTGAATTGGCAAACAGGATCAGGAACACCCCAAGAATTCGGGCCAACCCAATCTCTCCGCGAAAGATCGTGACCAGCGCACCCAACACCTCAATTTGCAAAAATGTCAGGACCAGCCAGAGCCGGTATTGGAGCAGCAACCGGTGACCATGGTCACGATAAAATTCCGGGCTGACACGAACTCCAAAAAAGGCTTCTTCCGCCCGAGAAACTGGCATATACCAGCAAATCAGCACCATTAACGCATCCATCAAGAGCCAAACAATAAACGCGAGCAACATAATCCACCTCATTTCAGGGCTAAGGGCTGCGAAAGGGATGAGGGATGAAACCAGGGGATGAGGGATGAGGGATGAACTAAAACGAATTCTTCAGCCCGTTTTCTTCAGCCCCAAGCCCGATGGTCTTCAGCCCTGGTTTTTTAGCCCCAGTCTTTATTTGCTTGAAATCAATCCTTGAAGCTCCGTTCGCACCAGTTCAAAGATTTCTGCTTCAGAAAGCCCAGTTAAGACCAGGTGTGCCAGAACCGTTCGCAGTGAACGGCGAGCCGCTTCGAGCACATTTTCCGGTCTGCTGTTTCGCGACGTGACCACGGCCCCCGACCCATGTCGGATGGAAATCAAGCCTTCGGTTTGGAGTTCGCGATAGGCCGTGGCAATCGTGTTGAGGTTCACACCAAGATGAGCCGCGAGCTGGCGCACTGGCGGAAGCGGGCTACCGTCGCGGAGTTCGCCACGGGCCATCAGGGCTTTGAGTTCATCAACCACTTGCTGGTAAATCGGACGACGGTCAGCTTCATCAATTGTGATGAACATAGGCAAAGTACCTTTTCTCAGGAAAATTGTATAGTGTCTCTATACACCAGACACTTTACGTCGTCAATGAGAATAAGTTCAGAGTCCAGGCTTGATGGCAACTCCGTTGCGGAAAGGTCGGTTTTCGCCCGGATGGACGCCGGAGAATAGCCGGACGGGAATGTCAAATTCTCGCGACCTTTCCTCAACGAAGTTTCTATATATGATTTCTTCCCAGACCATTGTGGAGTATGTTTTCATCACTTCCCCTAACTGCTCGCTTCTTACTTTTTACCTTGAGTTGCGCTCCACATTTCCCAAGAGGAATCTATGAACTTTCAGCCCAGGTCTTTCATTTTGTTTGGTTTGATGTGGTTCGTTATCGTGATGTTTGGGAATTATCCAGTGGTCAGAGCCCAGGCTTCGACTCTGGAGACGATTCAGGCTGGAACAAAACTCGAACGTGACCTGACTGGTGGGGCCAGCCAGCAGTTTTCGGTTTCACTGCAAGCAGGTCAGTTTTTGAAAGTTGTGGTTGAACAAAAAGGGATTGACGTCGTGGTGCGATTGCTTGATGCCGACGGACAAATCCTGACTGAAGTTGACAGCCCGAACGGCACCGAAGGCCCGGAGTCACTTGCCTTTGTCGCGAAAAAACCCGGCCTGTATCAGGTGCAGGTTGAATCACTTGAAAAAGACACTCCTGCCGGGAAATACACGCTCACGGTTGACGCGATTCGGCCAGCGACCAAAGAAGATCGCGCTGGGTTACGAGTTGGCCGGCTCAATACCAAAACCCAGAAGCTGTATCAGGAAGGCCAGTCAGACGCTGCGTTTGAAGCCGCAAAGAAAGCGGCGACTGTGGCTGAGAAACGATTATCACCAGATGACCCCGAACTGGCCGTTGCGCTCAACAATCTGGCGACTTTCCATCGAGATCGGGGCGAATTCCCACAGGCAGTCCAGCTTTATCAACGGGTGATTCCCATGTTTGAAAAAGCATTTGGCCCAGAGCATCCACAACTGGCCACGGCGCTGAACAATTTGGGAATTGTCCTTCGGGATCAGGGCGAATATGTGCTGGCCGAGCCGATGCTCCAGCGGTCAAACACAATTCTGGAGAAAATGCTCGGACCGGAAGACCCAAATCTGGCGGCTGGATTTAGCAATCTGGGGCTGGTCTACTTCAATCTGGGCGAATATCGGAAGGCAGAGACGTTGCTGGTGAAAGCACTGGCGATAGCTGAGAAAGTGGCTGGTCCTGAACATCCGCTGGTTGGAACGTTCCTCAATATTCTGGCCGGTCTGTATCAGACGATGGGCGATTATGTGCGGGCCGAACCGCTCTATCAGCGCTCGCTGGCGATTCGTGAAAAAGCGTTTGGTCCAGATCATCCGACGACGGCTGCCACGCTGAACAATCTGGCGTTGCTCTATCAAACCAAAGGCGATTTTGCCCAGGCCGAACCGATTTTTCGGCGAACGCTCCGGATTTGGGAAAAGACGGCTGGTCCGGAACATCCAAACACTGCCGTTGCGCTCAACAATCTGGCCTTGCTCTATCAGGACAAAGGCGACCTGGCTCAGGCTGAAACCACTTTCGAGCGGGCACTCGCTATTCGTGAAAAAGTGCTTGGACCTGAGCATTCTGATGTTGCCATCACGTTGAATAATCTGGGTTTAATCGCCAAATCGAAAGGGAATCTGAAACTGGCGGAAGATCATTTTCGCCGGGTCCTGGCCATTCGTGAAAAAGTTTTAGGACCAGAGCATCCAGATGTGGCGGATATCCTGTGCAGCCTGGGGATGCTCAAACAGGAGGCCGGTCATCCAGCGGAAGGTGAGCCGATGCTGCTCCGCGCCTGGGCGATTGATCAAAAAAGCCTTGGCCCTGAGCACCCAGACGTGGCTGGAACGGCCAGTTTGCTGGCTGAGTTTTACCAGCGGGAAGGTCAAATTGAAAAGGCCATCCGCTATCAGGTGCAGGCCAATGACATTCGCGAGCGCGAACTGGCGCTCAATCTGGTGGCTGGTTCAGAACGCCAAAAGTTGTTGTATCTCAATCAAAGTCAAACGGATCTGGATCAAACACTTTCACTGCTGGCTGCGGATGGCGGACGTAACCGCGACGGACTCCGGGCCGGGCTGACTGTGGTGCTGCGTCGGAAAGGACGTTCGCTCGATG
The DNA here is from genome assembly GCA_016208495.1 of Acidobacteriota bacterium. Classification (NCBI taxonomy): domain Bacteria; kingdom Pseudomonadati; phylum Acidobacteriota; species Acidobacteriota bacterium. The sequence goes on from JACQXX010000085.1 coordinate 45,380, forward strand.
CCATGGCTGACAGCATTCAGACATTGCGGCAACGGGCATCAGCCGAAGACCGGATGTTGCTGGATGAATTGACCACCGCGAAAACCGCGCTCGCGGTTGCTTCGCTCCAGCGCGGCGGAGTCGTATCAACCACGCCGCTCGGAAAACGGATTGCCGCGCTGGAAGTCAACATTGAACGGCTTGAAACGAAAATCAGCGCCCGGAGCATTGAGTTCCGTGTTCAAACACAGCCCATCACATTGGAAGCCATTCAAAAAACACTCCCGCCGGATGCCACGCTGGTTGAATATGCCGTGTTTTATTCCTTTGACCCAAAAGCCAGGCGGCTGGGCGCTCCGCACTATGGAGTGTTTGTGCTTGGCAGCAAAGGCGAGCCGCAATGGGCCGACCTGGGAGACGCGCAAGTGATTGAATCAGCAGTGGATGCCCTCCGTCAGGCGCTTGGTCAGCGGAGTTCTGCCGTGAAACGGCTGGCTCGAAATCTTGAACAATTGATCTTTGCGCCAGTCCGAACACTGGCTGGAGCGAATGCCAGATGGTTTTTGCTCTCACCGGATGGACGGCTGTCGCTGGTGCCATTTGCGGCGCTCGTTGATACGAAAGGGCAGTTTCTGGTCGAAAACTACTCGCTCGGCTATGTGACCAGCGGGCGGGATTTGCTCCGACTTGAAGCCAGCGTCAACAGCGGACAACCGCCGGTGATTATGGCGGATCCGGAGTATGGCCAGGGCGACGGGCCGATGCTGGCCGGGAATCGCTACAAACCACTTTCAAGGCTGGAAGGAACAGAACAGGAAGGCCAGTTTATCCAGAAGCTATTTCCAAAAGCGGAGTTGCTGGTGAAAAGGCAGGCGACCAAAAAAGCACTGAAAGGGATTACCCGACCATTGCTGCTGCACATTGCGACGCACGGCTATTTCCTTGAAAATACTGCCCCTTTGCCGATGCCCAACGTCACGGATATGCGATTGCTGGAACGCGAAGAAAGCACCCTGCCATTTAACATCGAAGCGTGGCGCGGTGCCAGTCCGTTACTGCGGGCCTGGCTTTTTCTGGCCGGAGCCAACGCGCCTTCTCAGGATGACGACGGGACCCTGACGGCTTTGGAAGCGACTGGATTGGATTTGTGGGGAACGAAACTGGTGGTTCTGGCGGCCTGTGACACCGGGGTTGGCGACGTGAAAAACGGAGACGGCGTGTACGGCCTCCGACGCGCCCTGGTGCTGGCCGGGAGCGAAACCCAGATGATGAGCCTCTGGCCGGTTTCAGATACTGGCACCCGCGAGTTGATGATGGGGTTTTACCAGCGTCTCCAGGCCGGAGAAGGCCGCGCCCAGGCACTCCGCAACGCCCAACTGCACCTGCTCAAGAACCCCCGGTGGCGGCATCCTTACTATTGGGCGAGTTTTATCCAGTCCGGCGTCTGGTCACCAATTTTCACGAAGTAGGGAAAAGTTCAGAGTTGCTGCCTTCAGGCGGGTTTTTGCGTTTGGGGTGATGCTTTTTCTTGAACATTAATTCTGCCGGGTAGGGGACTCTGGTTCAGATGTTTTGCCCTGAGTACAGGTACATTCCACCCCAAGATAATAAGTCCGTCCCTGAAGAACGATATACTGTTTGACTCGTAGCTTTTCAGTGTGTTGGGTATAAGGAATTTCCGCAACTGAAGCATTTCGAGCAGTTCTGGCATTTTTCAATGGCTGGTTGGCCACGGCCATAGCCACTTCGATAGAGTCTGAGGTTGTTTTTGATGCCATTGTTTCGTCTGTGTAGAAAACCGTTACTGTGACAAATTTTCCTCCTGGTAAGCGGTAAACCTGAGTGGTTTGTTCTTCCTCACCAATGGTTGTGGTAAACCGCCCAAGAGTTTTTTCTGCCTTTGCCATTTTCTGTTCCAGGTCACTCTCAGAAAGGTTCCGTTCGAAGATCCGCTGAGCTGTTTTGACATCAACCAGATAAACCTCGCACACATCACCAGGTGGACTTTGTGACGTGACACCCGCTGATTGGAAAGCAAGGGCTGCAGATAAAAAGAATGTAAGCATAAGTAGGGGTTACCTTTTGTGATTAAAAGGGTTATAGGTTTGTAGCTTTGATTCAAATTCCCCAATATGCGCTAATTCCTCATCTTCATCTGTATCAGCTATTTGTGAAACCAATCGGCATTTTTCGCAACGAAACGGGAATTTCCAAAAGTATTCAGCTTGAAGGTTTTCCTGGATGAGCCACTGGCCGTTGCAGCCAGGGCAGGTGCGGTTGGCTTCACCTTTTCCACGACCAAAGTACCGCATCAGAAAGTAGTAAGTCGGAATTCCCAGCGCGGCTTCAACTTTTTCAGCCAGTTGACGACCAGTTTGGGTAAGCCCAGAGTTCAGAGATGCAAGTTGCTGGTAGGCCGGGATTTCAAGCTCGCCTGAGCCAAGCCAGATGTTATCCAGATGATTATATTCACCTGCCCAGCTAAACAGGTCTTCGCGTTCAGTTTCGGTGACTGGAACAAGATAGGTTGGAACTCGGTGACCTGTATCCCCACAACAGATAGGTGAGTCTCCATCAAAGGCTGAAGTAAACAAAAACAGGAATGATGAAGTGCGAAAATCATGAAATGTCATTGGTACTTCGTTTTCCAGGAACTTCCAGGTTGGTCCCTTTCCAAAAGTACTGATGACATGTGTCAGGTATTCAAGTCCAGATTCTGAATGGTACCCGCGTGATGCTGCATCCGGACGTGCCAGTTTGGTATAGGCCACAAAACCATCTGGGCAAAGAGCGTGAAGAAAATCACCGCAAATTTGTCCGTTTTTCCGAAGACTGACCAGATAAGCGGTAACGAGATCATCAACTTCAGCAAGGTCATCTGAAGGTGATGGGAAACCAAAGGTGACTCGGGCAAGATACATAAACTTTCCTCCAGAGAAAACAAGCCAATTGGGACCGTTGATAACTTCTTTATGAAAAGTCTGCAAGAGTTTGCTCAGCCTGTGGGTCAGGTTTTCGGCACTCAGCATCAAAATGGTGGTGTCGAATTTCTCGAAGTCTTGCCTGGAGTGCTTCCTGGAATGCCTGACTTCGGCTGGAAAAAACTCGTTCCTGAACCAGCAAGTCAACCTGCTGAAGCAAGGTTTGGTCAATGGAAATGGTTATTTTTGAGGTGCTTATACAAATTAGGGTTCAGGGTTCAGGGTTCAGGGGGCGGGGAAATATAAATCGCTGAGAGCCTTTCGAACAAATCAGATTTTCCCTGAGCCCAATGTCTTCAGCCCGAAGATCTTCAGCCCGAAGTCTTCATCTCCAGGCCCAAAAAAAGGGAGACCGGATACTCCCGATCTCCCCCGTTTTATTTTGCTTCAAGCAAAGACCTTAGCGGATCTTGCTCGGAGCGCGGAACTGGCCGAGGCCGCTGCCCAGACCGTTTGGCGTTCCAACCAGCGTCCAGGTCGTGCTGCTCAAGAGCCGGCCTTGGATCCGGTTGTTGGTTGTGTCGCTGACCACCAGGAATTCACCGCCGGTCAGTGACCCAGCCGTAAACACGCTGATAGTGACGCCTTCCGGTGCGCGGACCAGACCCAGCGTTGTGCCGTTTCCGGCCAGCAACGTTGCTGTTCCCGATGTCCCTCCGGCAAACCGGATGACCCGGTTGTTGCCGGTATCGGCCACATACAGGTTATTGGCTGAATCAACCGCCAGTCCCTGTGGTGCCCGGACACCTGTCAACCCTGAACTCAAACCAGCCAGGACGGTGCCCGTGTTGGCATTGGTTCTGGTATTGGCATTTGTGACTTTCAGGATGCGGTTGTTGAGTGTGTCGGCAATAAACAGGTTGAAGTTGCTGTCAACTGCCAGTCCGTTCGGGGTTCGCACCCGACCAGAGGTCGTTCCACTGGCTGCCAGCAGCACACCTGTTCCTGGGGTACCACCGTTGAAGCGCAGCACCCGGTTGTTGCCGCCGTCCGCCACATACAGGTTGCCGGCTGAATCCAGTGCCAGACCCCGTGGTCCGCTCACCTGACTCAATCCAGTCCCGCTGGTGGCAAAGTTGGCCCAGGTCGCACCGCTGTTGGTTGACCACTGAATGCGGTTGTTGCCCGTGTCGGCCACGTAAATCCGCACACCGTCAAGGCTTGCGGTCACCGCTTCGGGGGTCTTGAACTGGCCGTTCCCCGTGCCGGTCGTGCCCGTTCCCACCACCGTCCAGGTCGTTCCATTGAACTTCTGAACCCGGTTGTTGGTCGTGTCGGCCACATACAGGGTGGCTGAACCACTGCCGCAGCTTGCCGCCACGTCAATCACCACCTGATCAGAACTGGCCGTGCACGGTGCATTGGTAATCGTCCACTGCAGCGTGTAGAGACCCGCTCCACCCGCTGGAGTAAAGGTCGCATTAAACGCATTCACATTGCTGAACTGCGCGGTCGAGGTTGATGGTCCGGACGCCACTGACCACGTTCCCGCGCCGACGCCTGGGTTGTTGGCCGCCAGCGTCACATTGCCGCTGACACAGGTTGACTGGTCAGCGCCGGCATTGGCCGTGCTTGGAGATGCCGTGTAGGTCAACACCACCGTGTCGTTGGTGGCTGGACATGGCGCCTGGGTGATCGTCCACCGCAGGGTATAAGTTCCCGCCAGGGTTGGCGTGAAGGTCGAGGTCGCTGATGCTGTGTTGCTAAATTGCGCCGTTGACGTGTTTGGTCCGGTGACCACCGTCCAGGCACCCGTTCCCGGTGATGGATTGTTGGCCGCCAGCGTGGCGGTCGTCGGGAAGCATAACGTCTGATCGCCACCCGCATTTGCCGTCGGAGGTCCGGCATTGACCGTGATGACCACCGTGTCGGTTGATGTTCCGGCGCACGGTGCATTGCTCACCGTCCACTGCAGGGTGTAGACCCCGGTGGTGGTCGGCGTAAAGGTCGCATTCGCTGCTGTCGTGCTGCTGAATTGCGAGGTTGACGTGTTTGGTCCCGTCACGATTGACCAGACGCCAGTCCCCGTGGTTTGTGAGGCTGCCAGCGTCGTGCCACCGGTACAGATCGTTTGATCCGGTCCGGCATTGGCCCCGGCTGGAGGCTGGTTCACCGTTACCACGGCACTGCCGACATTGGTAATTGAGCAGGTGTTTGAATCGGTTCCCGACACCGTGTAGGTCGTCGTCGAAGTTGGTGACACCGGGAAGGTAAACGTTGGGCCAGCACCATTTTGCGTGCCGCCGCCGTTGCTCAGTGTCACGTTGTACGGACCGGTGCCGCCGCTCACGGTGACTGAAACGTTGGTGCTGTTGCCGGAGCAGATGGTGGCCGTTCCGCTCACGTTTCCGTTGATCGTCGGGCAGCTTGAGCACGATGAGCAGGATGGCGTGGCAATCGAAACCGTATCCACCCGCCAGTTCGGGTTGGTATTGGCGGTTGACGTATCCCAGCCACCACGCCACCGAATCTGGATGGATTGGCCATTCAAACTGGTGGGCAGATTCACTGACGTTGTGACATAACTGGCCTGGCTTCCGGTCCAGGCTTGACGACCTGAAAGTGGGAATGACCCGGTGTTGAGGGTGCTGCTATAGCCATTGGCCGTAAAGGTTGCGCCCAGCGTGAGGGCATCGGTCCAGGTGGAACCACCGTTAGTACTGATTTCAAGCACTCCGCCATCCCACGAAGTTTCAAAATTCCACGCATGGCGGAAACTTAAAACCGCGCTGACGCTTCCAGCCGGCAAAGCGATTGACGGTGACCTCAGTGCATTTGAAGCGGCTGAGGTAATGCCGTTGGTGAATGCGGTATTGGCTGCTGTGTCTGGATTGGTTGATGTGGTGGCCCAGTTTCCAACCGATCCGGTGAGGACTGACGTGGTCCAGCCAGAGGGCAGAGTTGGTGCTGTCACGCCGTCAAAGTTCTGGGTGAAAATGTTGGTTACCGCACCGCCGCCCAACACAAAGGTAAAGGTGGCGTTGCCCAGATTGGTGACGCCATCCTGCAACTGGAGCGTCGCCGTGACGGTTGCTCCGCAGGTGCCGTTGGCCGTGAACTGATATGACCGCGAGACGGCTGCTCCGCCTCCGGTGAGGGCGCCATAGGTTTGTGAGGTGGTAATCGGCGTAATCCCACCTGAATTCTGAAGTGTTGCAACCATGTTTGAAGTACTGGTAGTTCCAGTGTTCTGGAGACCCAAACTCACCGTTACCGTTTCACCCGGATCAATGGCTGAAGTCGCCGGGCTGCCACAGTTTCCAGCCGTAATCGTCGAGCCTGCCGGAACAATCGTGATCACCGGTCCGGAAACGGTCAGGGTAAACGATCTCACAACGGCGGCTCCACAAATATCCTGAACTGTCACAAACACGGTGTAGGTCCCATTCGTGGTTCCACCCGTGGTGTTGACGGTGACAACACCAGCGCTATCCACCGAGAGGGTGCCACCTCCGGGAAGCGTGGTAGGTGATACCGTAACGGTTGAAATCGCGTTGTTTCCATCTGCTGGTGGAGCCGATGGCGTTACGGTACGACTGCTGCCGGGTAACGTTGACGGCGGATTCGTGTAGTTCCCCAACGTCGGCGTCAAATTGGGTTGCACAACAATATTAATGGTTCCGGTCCTGGTGGCGCCCGCGCTATCGGTCACCGTCACTGTAATCGGATAGGTTTTCGAGGTGTTGGTCGTGACCAGCGAGCATTCCGAAGCGGCGGTCACTGACAGCGTGCCATTATTGTTAGCTGCGGTTGCCGTCAGTTCAAACGGCAAGTTTAAAAGCGCCACAGCCAGGGTTCCAGCCCCATCTTGTCCGTCGGCTACTGTGCCAACGTTGGTCGTAACGGATGGGCTGCCACGCAGAATAGTGACGCTGCCTGTGATGTTCACCGTTGGGGCCGTGTTGGTCCCGGTGATGGTGAAATTGGTGTTTGAAATGTCAAAAAAGACATTTCCGATGGCTTCGACTTTGATGCGCGCCTGGGTGGTGGCAAACGCATTGTCATTTGGAATCAAAACCGACTGGCTTCCATCATTGGGTGTGCTGGCGGTCAGCACCGTTGGGAAGGTGTAGCCGCCGTCAGTTGAAAGCAGAATCCGAACGTTGGCCGTGTTGACACCATTGGCGGTTGTTCCGGCCACGTTCCAGGTCACATTGAGCGCGGAATTGATGGCGACTGATGTGGCCGTATTTGGCGCCGTGACGGCAAATGGGCCGGCTGAAGTCGTTGAAGTGACTGTCATTTGACCCCGGTTGGAGCCTCCGCCGTTGAGTCGGTTGTCGCGGACCGTCACCCGGAAGGTCATTGTCCGGTTCGTTGTCGGCAGAAATTCACCTGAAGCAAACGTTCCGCTAATCCCCGGCAGGCTGATCGTGGCTGGTGGGACATTGGCATTATTCAAAATGTACTGAAGTGCCGGGAACGTTCGCGATGGGCTGGTCACCGGATCATAGGATCGGAAAATCGGCGATGAGCCGTTATCACGTGGGCTGACGGTTGGGTTTTGGGTTGGGCCGAGATCGAACTCTTCCCAGCAGTACGTCAGCACATCGCCGGCATTTGGATCACTGGCTGATGCTGTCAAGGTAAATGGCGTCTGGTTTGGAATGGTGAAATTGCTGAGTGCCGCAATCGTGGGCGGGGTATTCCCGGTGGCGGTACTGGCGCCACAGTTTCCGGCACCAGTTGAGGTATATGTATCAATTTCCTGATAACTGATCGCGTGGAAATAGTCGTCGCTGTTCGGCTGAATATCCGAAGCATCACAGATACCGGCATAGGCCATAATCGTGTTGCCGCTGCCGACTTCATAGGCGGTTGATCCGTTTCGGTTTCCACCAGCACAGTTCCCAGTGTTGCCATTAAACGGATGGTTTCCGCCAAACTGGTGACCCATTTCGTGAGCCACGTAGTCAATGTCATATGGATCACCAACCGGATTACCCGAACCCGTTTCACCTCGGGCTTTCTGTCCAGAACGGCACACAACCCCCAATCCGGCAAGTCCGCCGCCACCAGTGCTGAACACGTGGCCAATGTCATAATTGGCGGAACCGATGACTGAATCCAGATTTGACTGGTTTTCACTCAACAAAGCTGAGGCGTTGCTGTTGCTATAAGGGTCGGTTGAAGCGTTGGTGTAAATAATCCGATCCTGATTGTTAACCAGCACCAGGCGGATAGCGAGGTCGCGTTCATACACCGCACTGACGCGGTTGACGGTCGTGATCACCGCACCAAGGCCACCAAGCAATGTGCCGCCGCCGGCTGCGGCAGTGTATTCACCCGTTGTTCCAACTGCCGTGCGATAGGTTCGCAAATTGGCACCAGTGGGAAGATTCGGCTGGAAGCTCCGGGTCGTGTGGGCTGATTCCGGATCTTCCTGAAGCGGATTTTCAAACAGGCAGCGAAATGGTTCAGCGTCTTTGCGGAAGTTCCGCTTATAGTATGACGCGTAAATCTCAGTATTATTTTTCAAGTATGGATCAATGTAAGTTGTTCCATGGACTGACAGAATGATGGCGTGAAAGCCTTGTGGCACCGTATCGAAGCGAACCACCGCCGTTGGGTCGTCAATCCCTTGACCAGCATAGGTTTTCAAGTCCGGATATCTGGTAGCCAGCTCAGATTCCATAATCGGCGATTCAACAAAACGAAAGCGGGCGAATTTTCCATCCGGCATTGGAAGAGAAATAATCGCCGCACTGGAAACACCAGTTTCAACCGATTCAAGCGGGGCACGTTGCAAGATTTGCTCGAGTGCCGTGTGATCAAGGTTGATCGTTCGGAAGGCAATCGGGGCAACGTTTCGCTGAACGACGCCGGCAGGATACCGCGCCTGGATTTGGGACGGCTCGACATCTTCCCAAATGCCATCATCCGATTTGCGAATCTGGAGCAGTTCCGGTTGTGGCTGAAGTTTCGAACCAGTTTGAGTGGTTGAACTCGAAGACGAAGAATGAAAGGAAAACAGTCCACTGTTCGCACGGCTGTTGGAAAACCAGAAAGCGGTTCCAATCACAGCCAGGGCAGTGATGAAAAGAAACGGTCGGGACAATCGGTACATAAACCCCCAGTGATTGTTGTTGTAAAAGACGAAAAAGAGCTGGATTTCTTCCGTTTACAGTGCAGTATCCAGGGTAAAGTACTCCAAAAACTGGAGATATAGCCTGGGAGAAATGATGTGTGACGGAGTCGGAACTTGAGAGGAGTCAGCAGTGAATGATCTGGCCTGGTGCTGAACTAAGGCAGGTTAGACAACAACAAACGAGGCGGCGGGAGAGTTACTGACTCTGATTTTTAAGCAATTCAGTTGTGCCTTCAGTTACGCTCACTGGTTGGCCGACAGCTTGTCGGTTTGGTAGCCCAAGGTCATCAACTGCGTTGAGATTATCACCTGGCGGCAAGGCAGCTTGCCCCGCTGGGAGGTGTTCATGGGTTGAATAACGTTGCTGGTCAGTCATCTGAGATACAGGTTCAGATCCAAAAAACTGGTGAACCCGCAAGACCAGGCGATACCAGGTAAATATAAGAAAAAGAGTCGGAATGGCAATCAATGGGATGACTTCTATTCCCCAGAAAAAAGTTCCAATCAGCCCAATGAGCGCAGCCAAAAATGTCATGGTGGCGCCGACGGTAAGCCCTCGTCTGCGGTGTGTCAACTGAGACAACAAAAGCAGTGTTCCGAGAGCCAGTGACAGAAGCGCCAGAATGAAAAAATAAGGATCAATCCCAAGATTGGGTGGAAATCTCAAGAACAATGTAACTTTGATTACTGCAACCAGCATCAGGACCGAGCCCAGGTTGATGTCGCGTTGCCGCAATTGATCTTCGCCGGGTGTCAGTTTTGGTTTTTCTTGAGGATCAGGGTTCAACAGTTGAAGAATTCCATTCACCTGAGTCCCGCAGTTTCGACAAAACTTTTGGGATTCAGACGCCTGTTGATGACCGCATCGGGGACAATAGAAAGAACCAGTTGTCATGGTACTGCTTAGGGTTCAGGGTTCAGGGTTCAGGGTTCAGGGTTCAGGGTTCAGGGTTCAGGGTTCAGGGTTCAGGGTTCAGGGTTCAGGGTTCAGGGTTCAGGGTTCAGGGGAATACCGTTCGTGCAACCAGTTCACTCTGAATTCTGACAACCTGATGATTTGAATGATTTCGCAGGAAGATGAAAGAATAAAGAATCCAGCCTTAAAAAGGCGGAAATAAAGCTGAAATTTTTTTACTTTCTCCAGTCATTCCTTGCAAAATGCTCAGGAGAACGTTTCCAGGTAAACCGCTCGGATGGCTTTTGTGTGCCGTTGATAGTCTTCTTCAAAGGCTGCAGCGCCTCGATATTTGAGGATTCGCGCCAGCAACTCTGTCTGGGCTGGCAATCGGGACGTGTGACGCTCGACCAGCAGTCGCATGATGTGATCGAGGGTTCGCAAAAAGTTATACCCGTCACGCAAGATGCGACCAGCTTCGGGGCGAATTGCCTGGCGTGCGATCAGGCTATCAATCAAAGCGATAGTGCCGTATTCCGGAGGATCCGGAATTCCCTCGCGCATTTGTACATATCGAGTGATGAAGTAGACGTCCATCATTCCGCCAACACCAAATTTGAAATCGCGCTCAGGTGACCGGCCACCCCGCTCAGATTGCAACCGACTGCGGATTTCAGCCACCTCATGGCGCAAAATTTCTCCGCGTTGGCGGGCATAGTCAAAAATGACCTCGCGGGCTGCCTGTTGAAGCTCTGTTCCAAACTCCAAATTTCCAGCCACCGGTCGCATTTTCAAATAGGCCAGATGCTCCCAACTGGCGGCTCTTCCGCGAGCATAATTCAACAAACCGCTTTTGCTCACAGCCAGCGGGCCATTTCGGCCATCGGGACGCAATCGAAAATCAACCCGGTAGAGCATTCCGTCAGCGGTAAGTGCCGTCAGAAGGCTGGAGACAGTTTCCACCATTTTCACCACGGCCTGACAGTTGGTGAGACCTGGCGAAACTGGGGGTGCCATTTCGTCATACACCACAATCAAATCCAGATCTGAACCATAATCAATTCCCTGATGACCAAGCCGACCTAATCCAAGAATTGACCAGGTTGGCATAGGTGACACAAACTCGCAGGAGCGGGCCACGTACTGGCAGGCAAACTGACAGGCGGCTTCAATCGCGGCTTCGGCCAGCGCAGTTTGGGCAAGGTTGATGACCCGGAGCGGCGCCCCTGAAATAACATCCGCACGCCCAATTTCAAGCAGTGCCACCGAATGTATCTGGCGCAAGGCTGTGTTGGCTTCGCTCAATGAACTGCACTCTCTCAGGGCGACCTCAAACTGGGCGGCAAGCGTTGCCCGCGAAAAACTGGACAGCACCGGTGGTTTTCCGAGCAACGGAAGCAACTTTGGATGACGCGTCAAATGCTGGGCAAAAAACTCACCGGCTTCACAAAACGATGCTGCCTCAGCCAGGGCCGTGGTGGTGAGGACTTCAGTTTGATCGGGTAACAGATGCTTGCGCATGTCAGTTTCCCACGGCTTGAACTCATCTTTATGATGAACCAGTCGCGTGGTAAATCCGGAGCGCGGCCCGACCTCAGCCAGTGACGATGCGGTGTTGATTTTAGAGCGGATATCGCGCACATAGGCGGCCCACGACGCAACCATATTTCGCAACAAGGTGAGCACGCGAGTGGTATCACACGACCGGGCCGAAATACTTTCAAGCAGTGAAACCCACAGACTTTGTTCGGTTTGCGCAATCCCGGAATTCGGCATTGCAAACGTTTTGAGAATTGCCTGCCGCAGGGCTTCTTCGGGGGTTGCGGCTACGGTGCGACTGGCAGTTACCGGAGGGGTAGCGGATTCAGGCGAAATGTCGGCAAAAATGCGCTGATAAATAGCGGTGACATGATCGCGGTGACGGGCCAGGGCCAGCGCAAACATTCGTGAAGCATAGGGCCCCTGATAGCCCATTCGTCGGGCGAGCAATCCTAATTTTTCTTCATCAAGGGGGATGGTATGGGTTTGGGCACCTTGCTCCATCTGGATGCGATGTTCGCATGTGCGCAAGAACGTATAGGCTTCGGCAAGCTGGGAACGTTCGGTTTCAGAAAGGTGGCCTTTTTCAGCCAGCCGTTGGAGCGCAATCAAGGTTTGGGGAGAGCGCAGCCAGGTATCTTTGCCGCCATGGCACACCATCAACGCCTGGGCAATGAATTCAATTTCGCGGATGCCACCTTTTCCAAGTTTGACATTATAGCCGCTGCTGCGCTCGGCCTGCTTGCGGTCAATTTTTTCCTTTGACAGGCGGACATCGCGCAAAGCGATTTCAAGCGGTTCCGCCAGATAAATCGTGTCCTGGATTGATTCCAGAAAATCCTGAGCAAGTTGGATTTCTCCGGCTGAACCGCGTGCCCGCAGCATGGCCAGCCGCTCCCAGTTTTGAGCCTCAGTTCGATAGTAGGTGGCTGCTTCAGCCGCCGGCACCACGAGCGCCCCATCGCGTCCGCGGGGGCGCAGTCGAACATCAATTCGGAAGGCAGCACCCTCCGGCGCCGTCAATGAACCCACCATCCGCAGCAGGTTTTCAGCCAGTCGGGTAAAAAATTCGCGGTTGCGTAGCGAGCCCTCGCTCCCACCTTCGGTTTCACCATGCCCTGAGTACAAAAACAACAAATCAATGTCTGATGAATAGTTCAATTCGTGGCTGCCGAGTTTCCCTAGCGACAGCACCGCAAAGGTGGCAGGTGAGCTTCGTCCGCGTTCGTCACGAACCATCGGGGCGCCATAACGGGAAACCAGCGTTGACCGACAGCGTTCAAGGGCATATCCCAGAATAACATCCGCCACATGTGAAAGCTCTTCCGTAACTTCTGAAAGCGAGCAGCGATTGAGGCAGTCACGCAAATAAATCCGGACCCATTCACGCCGTTTGAACCTCGACAACAAAACCGAAGGTTCAAGCGTGGACTGCATCACGGCCATGCGCGCCAGTTCCTGCGACAGGTCATCACGTGATTTGGCTTCGTTGAGATGGGGTTCGCGTTCAAGCCAGGAAAGAAATTCCGGGCGCTGGAGGAGTGTTTCGCCGAGCCAGGAGCTGTAGGAACTCAAGGTGAGGATCCAGGTTAACACTTCAGGGCGTTGCCAGAAGCGTTCGGCCAGCATCGGGTGTTCATCAACCAACCGCTCCGCAAACCTTCGGGCTGCCGCTTCATCCGGTAACGTTTCAACAAAAGACTCTAAGGAAGGTGGGAGGGATACGATCTTGGTAGAGCCCATTATGACTACCTCAACCAGTTTTAAAATTGTATCAACTGTGCTTTGGAGTGGGGCAAAATCGAACACCAACAATACCTGAATGCTGAAAAGAACGGTAGCCGGATGAGCGAAAAAACAGGGTTGAGGGGTGGGGGCTGAAGACTCGCAAGCTCGGGGCAATCGAAGGGATGAGGGATGAAGGATGAGGGATGAAATAAAGCCAATTTCTTCAGCCCTCAGCCCCAAGCCCCATAAGCGCCAGGAGAAGGGAATAACGTCTGATCTGGACAAGGTGACACAAAGACAAGCAGACAACGAGACACATTCAAGCGTCTCATTCCTCCGCTCCCAACCCGAGTCCGTTCAAGCTGACACACTCGGTGAACTTGCCTCGGTGTCTCCCTGTCTCTGCTTCTCCTTGTCTCAACCAGGCTCTCATTTCCTTATCCTGGCGCTTATGGCCCCAAACCCTCAGCCCTGGTTTTCTCAGCCCAAAACAATGGCTTCGGCTTCGATTTCAACCAGCATTTCCGGATCAATCAAACGACTGATTTCAATCATGCTGGTGGCGGGTCGGATGTCACCAAAAAGTTCACCGTGGGCTTTTCCGACCTGTTCCCAGTGTTCACTGATATTGATGACATAAATCCGGGTCCGTACCACATCTTTGAGCGTGGCACCGGCTGCCTGGAGTGCGCGTTCAATGTTGCGGATGGTCTGGACTGTTTGAGCATAGGGGTCACCAATGCCAACCAATCCGCCTTCGGGTGCCGTGGCGGTGGTGCCAGAGACATGGATGACTGAACCAACTCGAACAGCTCGTGAATAGCCAACAATTGGTTCCCATTTTGTACCGCTGGAAATATTTTGTCGGGACATAGTAGTGAAGCGAGTTGTGAGTAGCGAGTCGTCAATTCAGGAAGAGTGAGTCGTGATTTGTGAGTAGCGAGTCGTCAATCCAGAACCAGTTAAATACGCGTCGCCTTAACCTGGGAAGAGACTTTTTCTGACTACTCGCTACTCGCTACTCACTTTCTCCTGCTAGCTGACCACTTTGAGTGACGCCGCAATGGCTTCATCAAGAATTGAGAGGGCGCAGTCAACCTGTTCTTCGTCAATCACCAGAGGTGGTGAGAAGCGGATGGTTGATTCGCCAGCACCGAGCAGGATCAGTCCCCGGTTGAAGCATTCGGTTTCAATCTGGTTGCGCAATGCTGCCCATGGCGTCATTGAAGTGAGGTCTTTTACAAACTCAATGCCGATCATCAATCCGAGACCGCGCACGTCGGCCACGATGGTGGAGTATTTTTCCTGGAGCTTGCGCAGGCCATCCATCATCCGTTGCCCCATGGCATTGGCGTTGGCCAGCAATCCATTGTTGAGCAATTCAAAGGTTTTGAGCGAAGCCGCAATGGCCACTGGATTGCCGCCGAAGGTTGATGCGTGGGCGCCGACGTGCCAGTTCATCAAATCTGCGCGGGCAATTGTGGCGCTCAACGGGAGACCTGAGGCAATACCTTTGGCGCTGCAAATCACATCCGGCACCACATCATGGTGTTCTATCGCGAAGAGCTTGCCGGTACGACCCATTCCGGATTGGACTTCGTCAACCACGAGCACAATGTTGTTTTCGTCAGCGATGCGACGCAGTTCTTTCAGGAATTTTGATGGTGGTACGACATACCCACCTTCACCTTGTACGGGTTCAACCACGATGGCGGCGACTTCATCCGCCGGCACGGTGGTTTTGAAGAGACGATCTTCAATCACTTTTGCGCATTCAACGGCACAGGTATCAGGTGTTTTTCCATATGCACAGCGTAGACAGTTGGCATAGGGAATGTGTGTGACATCGAGCGCGGCGCGGCCAAACCCAAGGCGCTGGGCTGATTTGCTGGCGGTCAGTGACAACGCGCCAAATGTGCGGCCATGGAAGCTGTTGAAGAAGGCGATGTATTTTTGCCGACGACGGGCAAAGGCGGCGACTTTCAACGCTGTTTCAACGGCTTCAGCCCCGGAATTGCCAAAGTGGACGCGTTTGGGGAAATCACCTGGGGTTTCATTTTCGAGCTTTTCGGCCAGATCGGCCAGTTGCGGGTAATAAAAATCGGCGCCGGCAATATGGACAAATTCAGCGGCCTGATCAGCAATCACTTTGACGATTTCCGGATGGGTATGACCTGTCGCCAGCACTGCCACGCCGGCGTTGAAATCGAGAAAATGGTTGCCGTCTACGTCTTCGATAATGGCGCCCCATCCGCGCTGAATGACCAGCGGGTAGCTTCGGGTGTAGCTAGGCGACACATACCGATGGTCTTTTTCAACCACTGCTTTGGCTTTGGGGCCTGGGAGTTCGGTCTTGATGTTGGGGAGTTTGAGGTGAGCTTTATTGGCATTGGCTGACATGAGAATTAACCTCCGTTGGATAATAAAGACAGTGAACCCTGTTTCCGGCTCACACCGCCAGTGTGGATGGATCAGGGATCAATTGGGAACAGGCCAGAGTGTGGCCTGGAGGAAAGGGTTAGCGAATAAAAGCGAAGGGCAATTTCGGGCAGGAGGATTAATCCCCGAACAGGCCGCGCCGTTGCTGGATCGGGGCCAGATGCACGGCGACACGGAGATGATTGGAGTGGGCGTCAGCAAAAATATGCATGATCGGCAAAAACGCAAACCAAATGAGTGGTTTTGAGATTGAGGTGTGGTCTGACAACAACTTCAGCGGCGGAAAGGGTGAGAAGGGAAGTTGTTGCGGTGATTCAAGCGAAGCTCTCTTATCTGGGATAAGAAGCTGAGTGTACTAGCCTTACCGGGCAAAAAGCAAGGGGTTGATTTGGCCGGTGAACCTACCTTACGAGGGGAGCATCGTCACCTGGAACCGGCAAAATCCTGACCCTTCAGACAAGGCGCATTTTCGCTCGACCTTGGCCTGCAACGACTCGCGAACAATCCGACAATCGGTATCGCACACTTCCTTATATTTCCCTGCGATTCGAAGCACCGGGCAGTGATGAATCAACAAGCAGGACTCGGTCTTGGATTTGTGTTCGGCGCGGGTCATATAGCCCATGCTGTTGAGCACATGCGAAAGCTCCTCGACTTTTTCATCAAATGATTTATTTTCCAGTGTCGGTTTGAGCTGCCGGATCAATTTGTCCGCCCGGCCTTCCAGGATGTCACGAACGGCCTGACGGCCAAACAATTGTTCAACCTGTTCAAAGATATCTACACTGAGGGTGTCGTAGGCATGCGGGAAGAGTTCATGGCCACGTTCGGTCAAAAAGTAAAGACTCGTTGGACGACCGCGCTCGCGTTTATGAACAATTGAACAGACCAGTTCATCCCGTTCCATCACGTCCAAATGCCGACGAACATTGACACCGGATTGATCGAGTTCACGTGCCAGGTCATCAACGCTCAGTTTGCCGCGAGTTTTTAACAGGTAGAGGATTTTGCCGTGAGTATCTTCGTGATTCAGAGTTCTTACGCGCATGATGGGCGTAACTGTACCACATGCAGTTATTGAGCCAGAACCCGCATCTCCGGTTCCTCAGCCCAATTATGAATTATGAATTATGAATTATGAATTCTCTAAATATTTGTTGTTCAATGAGATAATCGTTTCACAATGTAAGTAAGCCAGCTCCCACTTTGAAACCAGAAAGGATGTCACTGATGGTCCGCACATACTCAACCATGGTTGAACTGGGAACCCCCATCCCAGCTTTTTCACTGCCCTGTGTCGTAACCGGCCAAACCATTTCTCCTGAAACCTTTGCCGATCAAAAAGCTTTGCTGGTGATGTTTATTTGCCAGCATTGCCCCTATGTCAAACACGTCCAGTCAGAACTGGCGCAAATTGGCCACGATTATGCCGGGAAGGGGTTTGGGATTGTGGCGATCAGTTCAAATGATGTTGTGAATTATCCTGACGATTCCCCTGAAAACCTCAGGGCTCAGGCCGTCGCGCTCGGGTTTACCTTCCCCTATTGCTATGACGAAACCCAGGAAGTCGCCCGTGCTTTCTCAGCCGCCTGCACACCAGATTTCTTCTTATTTGGTGAAAACCGACAGCTTGTATATCGTGGGCAACTTGACGAAAGTCGTCCAGGAAATGAAAAACCATTGAATGGAAAAGATTTACGAGCCGCAATTGATGCGGTGCTGGCTGGTCAGTCAGTTCCAGAAGAACAAACCCCAAGCCTGGGATGCAACATCAAGTGGAAGATTTAATCCAATGAGCGAAATAGTGAAGTAGCGAAATAGTGAAGTCGTGAAGTAGTAAAAATCACAGAATTTAAGAATGTTGACAGACCAGCCCAGTAAATCAAGACTGAGCTACTCGCTACTCGCTACTCGCTACTCGCTACTCGCTACTCGCTACTCGCTACTCGCTACTCGCTACTCGCTACTCGCTACTCGCTACTCGCTATTCACTATTCACTATTCGCTCCCTGTGTTAACGCTTGTTTCACATCAGTCCTCTAAGGTAGAGTCCTTGCTTTCGATTTTAGCTGTCTTGTCTCTTTGTGGTCTGCCATGCTCCGTATTCTTGATCGGTACGTTATCCGTGAAATCCTGCCATATTTCCTACTCAGCTTTTTTCTGCTGACGTCCATTATTTTTGTCCACGAAGCCAATCGTTTCTCAGAATTATTCGTCGTTTTTTCACAGCGGGGAATTTCCAGTACCCCGTTGTTGATGCTGGTGATTTCACTCCTGCCAAGCATTGTCATTTTCACGATTCCAATTTCATTTCTGCTGGGCGTGATGCTGGCCATTGGGCGATTGTCAGGCGATAGTGAGATTGTCGTGATGACGGCTGGTGGAGTGAGTCCGTTGCAACTGTTGCGCCCAGTGATGTTGGTGGCACTGATTGCCTGCACCATTACTGCCTACAACACCTTTTATTTGCTACCCGTGGCTGTAAATTCGCTCAACCAGTTGAAGCAAAAGCGCAACCAGATTCTGGTTCAGAGTATTTCAACCCAGATTAAACCAGGGATGTTTGCCGAGAACCTGCCTAATCGTGTGCTCTATATCGAGCAAAGCGACCGGGCCAGTGACACCTGGAAAAATATTTTTATTGCTGAGCAGGAAGAAAGCGAAAAGGACAACAAAGAGCCGAAAATCTACACGGCGCAAAGCGGTAACCTGGTGCTTGGTGAAGATCTGGCCCAGACGGAATTATGGCTGGACCATAGTTTTGTCTATGCCTCGGAAGCCCGGAAGTTCGCCAAGCAAAAAGACACCATGTCAACCTACTCCAAACGGGCGGTGATTCGCTTTGACCTCAGCAGCGACCGCGACCAGAAAAAGCCTGAGCCGCCGCCCGCCAGCACGGTTCAGGATTTGGACCCCTTACCGCCTGGCCCGGATTTGATGACGTTGCCCCAGCTCTGGCGAGCCGTGCCCGATGCCGGGAAAGAACGCCAGTATCAGATTGAGTTTTACAAACGATTTGCTTTGCCGGTGGCCTGTCTGTTCTTTGCCTTGATTGGTGTTGCGCTCGGGGTAACTGGAACCCGTTCGGGACGGTCATCAGGATTATTTATTGGACTGGTCGTCAATCTTGCATTTTACTTGCTGTTTTTAGGAGGAGAACGCGCGGCACGACAGGGCATGGTGCCAGTTTTGCTGGGTGTTTGGGGACCGGATGTCATCCTGGGCGCGGTAAGTTTCTGGCTTTTTGCGGGTGGTCCAGCCAAATTCAGGGCATCTCGGGTGGCAGTGGCGTTCTGGAATCTCTGGAACCGAATTCAATCTCCAGCGCGAATCCTCATTCGTCAGATTCAGCAAAAAACACAGGATCTGAGCCGGTCACAGTATCCGTTGCTTGGTCAGGGCGTTACCCGGCGGCAGATTCGACTTCGATTTGGGTTTCCGCGAATTATAGATTTGATGATATTTCGGGAAGCCGCCCGCCATTTCCTCTTTGTTCTTATCGGGTTGTGGGGGATTTTCATCATCTTCACCCTTTTTGAGCTGATTAACCATATTGCCCAGAATAAGATCAAAGCCGGCGTCGTCGTTGAATACCTGCTGTTTCTCACGCCTCAGGTCATCAATTACATGCTCCCCTTTGCTGTGCTGGTTGCCGTGCTGGTGACCTTTGGACTCCTGGGGAGAACTTCGCAGTTGATTGCACTCAATACCAGTGGGCAGAGTGTGTATCGGCTGACCGTGCCGGTTTTGATTGGGGCATTGTTGATTGGGGCGACGATGCTGGCCTCGCAGGAATATGTCTTGCCGTTTACCAATCGAACCCAGGATTACCTGCGCAACTTCATTCGTGGTAAACAGGTTCCGCCTCAAACTTTTTACCAGACCAACCGCAAGTGGTTTCGAGGCCAAAACAACCGGATTTTCAATTTTCGCCACTTTGACACCAACAAAAATGAGTTTATTGGACTGTCAATTTATGAAACCAACCCAGAAACAGCCAGTCTGGTCAGCCGAATTTATGCCAAGACCGCGCACTGGGATCCGAAAACCACAGAATGGGTTTTGATCAAAGGCTGGAAGCGGACATTCACTCCGGATGGCCGACCAGAAGGGCGGACTGAAATCACTGAAGCACGGTTTAAACTCCCTGAAGATCCAGAGTACTTTACCCAGGGAATCCCTGAGTCCAGCAAGATGAGCATTACCGAGTTGCAAGAGCAAATCATTGAATTAAAAAGGATTGGTGCCGATGTGATGAGTCTGAACATCGAACTGCAATCCAAATTTGCCGCCTGCCTTGCCTGTCTGGTCATGGCGCTGGTTGGATTGCCGTTTTCCTTCACGATTGGCAAACGAGGGGCACTGGTTGGCGTCAGTATCGGAATCGCGATTGCCATTATCTTTTGGGGAACGATTGGGGTTTTTGACCAGTTGGGACGGTATGAATTGCTCCCGCCATTTTGGGCTGCCTGGGGACCAAATTTACTGTTCAGCGTCGGTGGTGTGTATTTGCTGCTGACCGCAAAAACCTGACCCTGAAAAATAAAGAATGTAAAATGGAGCAATTCAGCGGCTCAAAGCTTTTTCTTCATTCTTCATTCTCAATTCTTCATTCCTTGGCGGAAATTTTTGATGAAAATTCTCAGTGTGGTGGGTGCGCGCCCAAACTTCATGAAAATTGCTCCGATCTTGAAAACCTTTCGTGCCAATCCCGAGATCGAAAGCAAACTGGTCCATACCGGTCAGCATTATGACGCCGAAATGTCGGATGCCTTCTTTCGGGATCTGCAAATTCCCGCCCCGGACATCAATTTAGGGATTGGTTCCGGGTCCCATGCTGAACAAACCGCCCGGGTCATGCTGGCTTTTGAGCCAGTGCTCCTGCAGGAAAAACCGGATTGGGTTGTGGTGGTTGGGGATGTGAATTCGACGATGGCCTGCACGCTCGTAGCCGTCAAACTCGGAATCAAGGTGGCCCATGTCGAAGCTGGACTTCGCAGCTTTGACCGTCAAATGCCTGAAGAGATCAATCGGTTGGTGACCGACGCCCTGGCTGATTTACTCCTGACGCCAAGCCCGGATGGGGACGAAAACCTGCTTCGCGAGGGGGTTCACCCCGCCAGAATTCGTCGCGTGGGAAATGTAATGATTGATACGTTGATGATGAGTCTTGAGCAGGCACAACAATCGTCAATTGTTGACCAGATGGAACTTACCCCTGGAAATTTTGCTGTGGTCACCCTGCATCGTCCTTCAAATGTGGATGTTGTGGAAACCCTGACCGGAATTTTGGGGAGTCTGGGCCGGCTTCAAACGGAATTGCCAGTCATTTTCCCGGTTCATCCGCGGACCCGTGCTAAACTGACGGAATTTGGGTTGACCAGCCAGCTTGCTGCCTGGCCAAACTTCCGGTTGTGTGATCCATTGGGCTATCTGGACTTCCTTCAGTTATGGAGCCAGTCACGGTTGGTTTTGACTGATTCAGGTGGATTGCAGGAAGAAACCACCGCGCTTGGTATTCCTTGCCTGACCTTGCGTGAAAATACCGAACGCCCCATCACCGTCACTGAAGGCACAAATCGAATTGTTGGAACGAATCCTGAAAACATTGATGCTGCAATCCGTGAAGTCTTGCATGGCACGACGTTTCCAAAGCGCATTCCTGAACTCTGGGATGGGAAAACCGCTGAGCGTATTCTGGCCTGTTTACTCCATGGGTAGGGTCTGACAGATAAATATTTCCTGGGAGCGCCGGCAGGATGCCGGCGCTCCCAGGGGAATCTTTTTCTAAAAGGCTATATAAAACCTGCCGTCGAGCTAAGTTCTGGATTTTTGGCGGAATTCGATGCGCAACTGGTTTCTTTCATCTCAATCAAAAGTGCAAAACCCATTTTTTCGACTTGAGGAACCTGATTTGGCCCAACTCAAGCAGGGGTGGGCTGAATTAATTCGTTCTGTATCGGCCAGACCGGAACGTCTCCAGGCTCTGTGGGAACAACTGGTCAAAAACTATTCCGAGCCCCATCGTTCCTACCATAACCTCAGCCATATCAAAGCTTTATTGGACCATATCCAGCCGGTTCGCGACCACCTCGAAGATATTGAAGTGGTGAGTTGGGCCATCTGGTTTCATGATGTCATTTACCGCACTCGTCGGAGTGATAATGAGGAACAGAGTGCAGCATTTGCTTTTGAGTGGTTGAATGAATTAGAAATGCCCCCACTTCGCCGTGATCAGGTTCACCGCCTGATTCTGGCAACCAAACATCACTCCCTTGACCATCTTCCACCTGACGGCGCCTATTTTCTGGATGCCGATCTGGCAATTTTAGGGGCGCCCGAACCGGTTTATGCTGAGTACCGGCAGGCCATTCGTCGTGAATATTCGTGGGTGCCCGAGTTTGTATATCGCCGTAAGCGACGGGCCGTTCTCGAAAGCTTTTTGACAAGGGAGCAATTGTACTTTACAAGTGCAATGCGCGCCCGACTGGAAGCCCAGGCACGTCAAAACCTTTCGGCTGAAATCCAATTTTTATCAAGTTAGTCTTTTTGTTATGAGTGTTCACCAAGCTGCGAAAGAGAAAAAAGTGACGATTCAGACGCTTCTGGATCGCAAACGAAATCACGAGAAAATCACCTCGCTGACCGCCTATGATTTTCCAATGGCCCGGCTGGTTGATGAAGCCGGGGCAGATTTTATTCTCGTCGGAGACTCTCTGGCCAATGTGGTGCTTGGGTACGAAACCACCCTGGAAGTCACGCTTGACGATGTCATTTTCTGTACCCGGGCGGTTCGGCGGGCGGTCAAACGGGCGCTGGTGGTGGGGGATATGCCGTTTGGCAGCTATCACACCAGTGTGGAACGGGCACTCGATTCAGCCGTTCGGTTGATCAAAGAAGGCGGCGCCGAGGCTGTGAAACTCGAAGGTGGTCAGAAACGGGCATATCTCATTGAAAAAATTGTGGATAATGAGATTCCAGTGATGGGACATATTGGACTGACCCCGCAATCCGTGAATCGAATGGGCGGGTACAAAGTTCAGGGCAAGACGCTTGAAACGGCGAATCAGTTGATCGAAGACGCCCTGGCACTGGAAAAAGCTGGCGTTTTTGCCATTGTGCTGGAAGGGGTTCCGGGTGAAATTGCCCGCACGATTACTGAACGCGTCAAAGTTCCAACCATTGGAATTGGTGCCGGAGTTGATTGTGATGGGCAAATTCTGGTCATTTCCGATGTGCTGGGGTTGAATTTTGGCCATCAACCACGCTTTGTCCGTCAATATGTTGATTTGAAATCAGTGATTGGAAAAGCTCTGGAAACCTATGTCCAGGATGTCCAAACCGGGAATTTTCCAGGCCCGGCGGAGACCTACTCCCTTCCAGATGAAGTTGCCGCCAAACTCAAGAAATCCAATGTTGGGTTCCTGTGACACTGAGCTGGCTCATTTGAAGTGTAACCCCAGGTTGGAATCATTTTCTCGGATGAGAAGACAGTCAAGTACTTCAAAAAATGAAGCTTAATGATCTACTGACTACCGACTACTGACTGATATCATCACATCTTTGACCCTGACAATTCCTGACCTTGCCACCTTGCTGAAAAAAACATGGAAATCATCAATCGAATTCCCCGAATGCGAATGTTGTCGCGAAAACTACGCCGCGATAACCGGAAAATCGGCTTCGTCCCGACCATGGGGGCGCTTCATGACGGCCATTTGAGCCTGATTCGGCGTGCCCAACAGATGTCGGATGTGGTGATCGTTTCGATTTTTATCAACCCGATTCAATTTGGCCCCAGTGAAGATTTTGAAGTTTACCCCCGCGACCTGGCCCGGGATGCTGAGCAGATTGCCAACAAAGGGGTAGATTACCTTTTTGCCCCCAGCATTGATGAAATGTACCCGGAAGATTTCATGACCTATGTGGTGACGGAAAATCTTTCCTCCCGATTATGCGGTGCCAGCCGTCCAGGGCATTTCCGGGGCGTCACCACCATTGTGAATAAACTGTTTAATATCATCACCCCGGACTTTGCCTTTTTTGGTCAAAAAGATGCCCAACAAGTGATCATCATTCAACGCATGGTGCGTGATTTGTGTATGGATACTGAGGTGGTGGTCTGCCCAATTATTCGCGAGGCTGATGGCATTGCGATGTCATCTCGCAACCAGTATCTTGATCCGGAAGAACGCCAGGCGGGACTGGTTCTCTACCGGTCGTTGGACCTGGCCCGGCGCCTGTATCAGGATGGTGAGCGCGACTGCCCTAAAATTGTCGGAGCTATCCGTGAATTGATTGAAAAAGAACCACTTGCCCGGATTGATTACATTGCCGCCGTGGATGTTGACACCCTTGAGCCACTGAATGAAATTGATGATGAAACCTCAGTTTTAATTGCGCTGGCTGTGTTTATTGGTCGGACCCGCCTGATTGATAACATCGTCCTCAAACCAGAAATAGAAAACTGAGGGTTCCGGGTTCTTTAAGGGATGAGGGATGAAGGATGAGGGATGAAAAAAATCACCTTGTCACCTTGTCACCTTGTCACCTTGTCACCTTGTCACCTTGTCACCCTGTCACCCTGTCCGGGTTCCGGGTTTTTGAAACCAAGCACCAAGCACCAGTCACCAAAAACTAAAAACTAAAAACTAAAACCCAGTCACCAGAAACCTATGCTGCACATCCAGACTGCTGAGCACATGACAGAAGTAGATCGTCTCACAACCGAGACATATGGGATCAAAGGACTCATTTTGATGGAGAACGCCTCGGCGGGGGCGGCGCGTGAGTTGGTCCAGTTTTTTGGTTCCGTGGAAGGAAAATCAATTCGGGTCTTTTGTGGCAAGGGAAATAATGGCGGTGATGGCGCTGCACTGGCTCGTCAGCTTTGGATGCGTGGGGCGAGGGTTGAGGTCCTGTTGTTTGGAAAGCGTGAAGTGACTCGTGGGGATGCCCGGGTGAACTTCGATATCATTTCCCGGCTGGCGGAAACCGAGACCAAGTTGATTCACTTCAAAGAGATTATTTCAGAGACGGATTTTAAAAACCTGGTTCAGCAAAATCCGCACGTTCCTGATTTGCACGTGGATGCACTCTTTGGCACCGGGTTGAAGCGAGGGCTGACTGACATTTATGAGCCAGTGATTGCCTATTTGAATGAATGTCGAGGCCGGAAAACTCATCGCATTCCGGTCTGTTCACTCGATCTTCCGTCAGGGTTGGCGGCTGATCAAGGAAATCCAATTGGACCAGTGGTTGAGGCTGATCTGACCGTGACGTTTACGGCGCCAAAACTGGCCAATGTTTTGCCCCCGGCGTGTGACTACAATGGCGAGTTACGGGTGGTGCCGATTGGGTCCCCTAAATCACTGACCCGGTCAGCGGGAAAACATAAATCCTGGCTTCACCTGGTCGAAGCCCACGATGTAAAGCGAATGCTTGGGGTGACCCGAAGACGACCTGGCGCCCACAAAGGGTCGGTTGGGCATGTTTTGCTTGCAGCCGGAGCACGTGGGAAAACCGGCGCCGCGGCACTGGCTGGGGAAGCCGGACTGCGGGCTGGAACGGGACTGGTGACAGTGGCGCTTCCACGCTCAGCCCAGCATATGCTGGTGGCGAGTTGCCTTCCGGAAGTCATGACGTTTGGCGCGACTGAGACTGAACGAGGGACCTTCGCTGAATCAGCCGCGATCCAAGTTCTGGAGCTGCTGGCGGAACGGACTGTCCTGGCGATTGGACCTGGCATTTCCTCTGACGAGGATGATGTCAAGCTGTTTGTTCGACAGGTGGTTGAAAAAAGCCAGAAACCAGTGGTGATTGATGCTGATGGACTGAATTGTTTATCCCCCTGGCCGGCGGAACTCAAAGGCACACCCGAACGGCCTTTGATTTTGACCCCTCACCCAGGTGAAATGGCGCGCTTGACTGGTCTTTCAACCAAAACGTTGATTCGAAACCGGCATGATTGTGTTCGTGCACTGGCCACTGAACACCATCTGCACGTGGTGCTCAAAGGGCAGCGAACCCTGATTGCGGCTCCAAATGGCGAAGTCTACATCAATCCGACAGGCAATCCGGGGATGGCAACTGGAGGATCGGGCGATGTATTGACCGGGTTGCTGGCTGGTCTGCTGGCCCAGTCCCCAGGTTCGCCACTCGAATCCACCTTGATTGCCGTCTATTTGCACGGCCTGGCCGGAGATAAAGCGGCTGCCAAATTGGGAATGCGCTCAATGGTCGCTTCAGACATCACGGCTGCGTTGAGCGAAGCTTTTTGGGAAATGGAACCATCGTCATAGCCAGGTCCGACTTTTACCAGCGATCAGAATTTATTTGTGAGGAGAGCGTACGTTTTCAATGCCCCACTCGACGCCTGCCAGTGAGCCTTCCTTTGATACGGCCCGTGATACTGCGGGTCTTGGTGGTCATCCAAAAGGGTTGACCATGCTTTTTTTTACTGAACTCTGGGAACGGTTTAGCTACTACGGGATGCGCGCCATCCTCATGCTGTATATGACATCAGCGGTCGCCCAGGGCGGACTTGGTTTTGATGTAAGAACGGCAGCCTCGATTTACGGCACCTACACCATGTCGGTCTACCTGACGAGCTTACCAGGCGGGCTCATTGCCGATCACCTGCTCGGTGCGCGCATGGCGGTGTTGCTTGGCGGAATCATCATTGCCTGCGGGCATTTTGCGATGATTTTTTCGTCCATGCCTTTTTTCTATGGCGGACTGGTTTTGATTGCCGTTGGTTCTGGATTGCTCAAGCCCAATATCAGTTCAATGGTCGGTGGGTTGTATGGTCCAAATGACCCACGCCGGGACAGTGGCTTTTCCATTTTTTACATGGGGATCAACATTGGTGCTGTTTTGGCGCCACTGGTGTGTGGGTATTTAGCCCAGGCTCAAGGATTCAAGCAGTTTATCCAGTCACTTGGGTTTTCTGCGGAGTCAAGTTGGCACTGGGGATTTGGGGCTGCCGGGGTTGGCATGGTGGTTGGATTAGCGGTGTTTCTGAGTCAATTAAAATGGGTGGCACACGTTGGAAATCGGCAAACCAAACCGATGGTTGATGGAAAACAAGTGACGATTCCAAAAGAACCCCTGACGACGGCTGAATGGAAGCGGATTGCCGTGGTCGTGATCTTTTTTATGTTCACGATGTTTTTCTGGGCGGCTTATGAACAAAAGGGAACCAGCCTGAACCTGTTTGCCAAAGAACTGGTTCGAACTGAAATTTTTGGCTGGCCATTTCCATCTTCCTGGCTGCAATCAATGACCGCCTTTTATGTAATTTTATTGGCACCGATTTTTTCCAAAGTGTGGGTTGCTTTGGGAGATAGGCAGCCGTCAAGCCCGGTGAAATTTATTTTTGGACTCCTGTTTATTGGATGTGGTTATTTACTCATGATTCCAGCCGCCATGTTAACCGCCAGCGGAAAAATCAGCCCGCTCTGGTTTGTGGCGCTGTATTTTTTAGAAGTCATGGGCGAAATGTGTTTAAGCCCGGTTGGGTTGAGCACGGTGACCAAACTGGCGCCAGCTCGGGTTTTAGGAATTATGTTGGGTGTGTGGTTTCTGGCATCGGCGTTTGGCAACAAACTGGCTGGATATCTGGCCGGTTTTTATGACGGGTCGAATGCTCCCTTACTGACCATGCTGTATGGAGGCATTGCGGTGGGGCTTTTCGTCGCGGCTGGCATTCTTGCCACGTTGACACCTACCATCCGCAAGATGATGGGTGATG
Source organism: Acidobacteriota bacterium (assembly GCA_016208495.1). Classification (NCBI taxonomy): domain Bacteria; kingdom Pseudomonadati; phylum Acidobacteriota; species Acidobacteriota bacterium. Next base: position 72,781 of record JACQXX010000085.1, read on the forward strand.
TAAAATGATTTTTTTGATTGAAATTTAAATTGCGGTTTGATTTAAATTAAAAAAATAAAGGCACCATACCCGTTGATCAGGTGTGGTGCCTTTTATTTTTCGGTTAAGAAAAGTGAAATTTATCGTGGCTTTAAAGCAACCTTTTTTCAACCCCACCAATCCCGGTTACATTTTTCGGTTGTCTGACCAGTAACTTGTGACGGATTTTGGCTTTTACTGCAACAATATCTATCGGTTAAGCCGGCCCGTTAGCCCAGAGGATGAGAGCCTGCGTCTGGAAAAGCCCTGAAGATCGCTCCGAATTTTCCCGAACTTTTGGGCACAAATCCGCTGTTCAGGCGTCTAAAGAGTCAACTCCAAATTACATTTCTTTCCTGATTAAGCCGTAGTTCCAACGCTTTTTGCTTGTGGTATGCCAGTTGCTCTTATGTATGGCAACTGCATTAATTTATCCCTGAAACAATAGAAAAGAAGGAGAAGACGATATGGTGAAAGTGAATTTGCTTGGAAATCGTTTTTTGAAGGCGCGGACCCTATCTCCGGCCAAACCAGCTCTCCAGCCAGTACCTGAAGCACCCGTGGTGACCGCAGGGGCGATTTTGACCAAATTGATGGCCGAACTGGTTCGAGCCCGAAACGCCAGCCAATCTGCACTGCAGCGGTTACGGCGAGATCCGAACCCATCTGAAGCCGCTTTGTTGGAGTTGCGGCGGACACGTGAGCAGGTCCAGTTGCGTCGTCAGAATTTACTGCGGGCCCTCGCGGCCCATCAAAAATCTCAATTATTGGAGCTGGTCAATGGTCAATAACCCGGTTGGGTTCAATCAATGGCGGGGAGTACCCATCAGGTCACTCCCTCTCAAACTACGATTGTATTTCTTTCGCCACTCCCCGATTATTTCCGCTGGTTCTCATCAGTTCTCAAGATTTGTGATTCAATGCCTCTGATGAGGTGGGGAGTTACCTTTTCTTCAGGCTGGGTGAATGACAACTTTTCGTTCTTCCCCATCTCCAATACTTTCAGTGCGGACGGATGTATCTTCAAGCAGAGCTGTGTGAATGATGCGACGTTCAAAAGACGTCATGGGCGCCAGGGTAAAAGGGCGGCCAAACCGCTTCACCCGTTCCGCCGCCGCCGTGGCCATCAACCGCAACTCATGTTCGCGATGGGCCCGGTAACTGCCAGCATCAAACCGCAGGCGAATTTCACCACGGAGATAGCGGGCAAATACCCGACTGGCCAGGTATTCAAGGGTATTGAGCAATTCCGCATTATGCCCAAGCAGCAAGGGGACATCTTCTCCTGAAAAGTTGACCCAAACCTGATGTGGTTCGCGCACGGATACCTCGACCTCAAGCTCAAAATTTCCCAAAGTTACAATTTTCGAAAGATATGCTTCCAGTTCGGTTGCAAATGTCGTGCATTGTTGATCAAGTTCAGGTGTTGTCATAGCCGGCAATTCCTTTGCGCTGATTGATCCTGTGCTGTCTCACGGCGAGTGGTTTCGGTCCTGGCCAGCCTCTGGTCCTGGTTTAGGCTGGGGATTCGGCTGGATTCTTTGCCTTTTTATTCAGGTTAACTGGCGGCGGCTGAACTGGATTGAGTTTATTGATCACCAGTTGCTGTGAGATGCCGATGATATTTCCAGCCATCCAGTACAGAACCAGTCCGCTGGGTGCCGTCCAGAAGAAAAAGTAGGTGAGCACAATCGGAAAGACCCAGGTCATCAGGGTTTTCTGCATTTTTTGAGCTGGATCATCCGTCGCAGGTGATGGCATCAGCAATGTGGAGCCAATTTGTGTGATACACATTGCAATGGGCAAAATATGCAGGCTATCAGGTGCCGACAAATCATTCAGCCAGGAGATAAAGTGCTCCTGACGGATATCCACCGAAATCTGGAGATAGATGAAGAAGGCAAAAAAGATCGGCATTTGAAGCAGCAACGGCAGACATCCCATCAGCGGATTGCCTTCGCGCATCAACCGTGCCAGTTCCATTTGACCTTCGAGTACCCGTGGGTCACTTTTAGGAAGGTTCTTGATTCGATCTTGAATTTCCTTCACTCGAGGTTGAATTTCGGCTGTTTTTCTCAGTGCCACTGATGATTTCCACTTCAGTGGAAAGAGCAGGGTGTTGACAATGATGGTGATGGCAATAATGGCCCACCCATAATTGTTTGTGTACCGATGAAGGATTTTGACGGAAACATCCAGGAGTGGCACCAGCGGGCGGACCAGGAAGGAAAATATGCCGTAGTCAACCAGTACTTCCAAATCAACCTTATTTCCCAAAAGTTGATTGACGGGTAACAGATAATTCCGATCTTTCGGGCCAATATAGAACGTGTTTTTTATGCCATTGGGCAATGGTATCAGAACACCGACATAATCTCGTTCTGTTTGCGCTCCAGCAATGGTTTCCGTCACTTTTCGATTGGAAAGTACGACTTCAGGTACATTTTGTCCCGGAATCACCGCCATCGCAAAATAATGGTCAGCCAGTGCGGTCCAATGAACGTTCTGGTACCGGTTTTTTTCAAACTGATCTGGGTGGACATCCGTGGCAGGCCGATAGTATGGCTTGGTGGTGACGACAACCGCCTGGGGTGGGGTGTGGTAGCTGTCAAAAGTGTGGACGGACTGGTCACCAAAATTTGGTCCCAAAACAGTGTTGACTTGAACTGGAGACTGGTCTTTCTTGACATCAACTGTGTAGTCAAACGTATACCCAACTCCATCTTTTTCATCCCCATTGAACACCAAAACTTTTCGAACCAGGATACCCAGGGTTGGATCTTCGTAGGTAAAAGCCAGTTCTTTGGTCTCACCTGGGCCAATGGTGAGATTGGTGACTGGTGGGTCAATCCGATAGTTGACTGAATTGAGTTTTGTTTCAAGCTGGGTATCAGACTTAACTGCCAGCCGGAGCGAGGCACCCAGATCAACTGTTTTATCTGTTGGTGCGTGTTTTTGGGAAAAGGGAGAGATTAATTCAAGATCTTGATGCAGGGAGTTTTTGAGCGGTCGGCCATTTGGAAGCTGCTTCAGAATCCAGCTTGTCATCACGCCACCCCGGTTGGAAAAGACAGCTTTCCATAATTTGGTTTCAACCGTGAGCGATTGTTCCGGGACCGCATCTGGCGTCGGGAGAGGTCCTGGTAGAACAAGTGGTGACTCCACCACCACCTTGGGTGGTTCGTTGGAAGGCTGGGAAGGGGAAGTCGCAGGTGTTTCTGGTTTTGGGGAGGGTGGTGGAGGTGCAAAGAAGTACTGCCAGCCCAACAAAACCAAAAAAGAGAGGAACAACGCAAGAAAATAACGAGGTTTTTCGCCCATACATCAAAAACTTTCAAAGCCCCTGACGTGCTGCGGATTCGGGATCGAAATAAAACAGCACACCTCTGTGTCAAAGCACAGATCTATTCATGGAACCGGATCATATCCACCAGGACAAAAAGGATGACACCGGAGTAAGCGTCGAAGCCCCAAATATCCGCCCCGCCAAATTCCATAGCGTTCGATTGCCTCAGCCGTGTACTGAGAGCAGGTTGGATAAAATCGGCAGGCAGGAGGCAAGGCTGGGGAGATGTAGCGTTGATACGCTCGAATTAACCCAACTGCTCCAGATCGTACCGAGAAATGCGCCATATCCAGGCCAACCCATCAATATTTTTCAGGTCATCGCGAAGAACGGTTAAATGACGAGTTTGGGTACTTTCCCCGGAGTCAGGTGATAAACGCCAGGCGCTACGATTCCTGGTCCGAATTTTATTAGGTGAATTATTTACGATCACCTGGGATGGAGAGCTTTTTCGTCAGCCGTAAAAACTCAGCCTCCACCTGTCCATAGGTACTCTTGGTTAATGGTTGCTTGGCATTCACCACCAGGTCCCACCCTGGCAGCAAGGATGTTTTCTGATGTCGAAACACTTCTCTGACCAGCCGGCGGCAACGATTGCGCTTCACTGCCTTCCCGATTTTCCGACTGGTGGTAATCCCAAGGCGGACCCGTGGGAACTGGGAATGCAATGCAAAAATTGTAAAAAGTGAAGAGTGCAACCGCAGACCCTGATCATAGACACGTCGAAATTCAGTTGGGCGAAGCAAGCGATCTTGCTTTAACAACTGTTGATCCAGTCGTGGCGAATGGGAAGTCGCTGGAGGTGAACACTCGGTGGTTGGGTTGGTCTGAGTGTTTGTTTCGGCTTCAGGGTGCTCCGCTGGCAACTCTCGGTTCAGGGTATCTCCCATATCAATCTGGTTCGGAATGAGTACAAATCGCGCCGAATAAAAACGCCAATGCTTCCACCTTGAGCGTTAAGTATATCTGTATACTGGCCGTCAGGTGAAAGCAAACTGGTGGGTCGGCGACAAAGAACCTGTACTTCAACTGAAGCACCTTTTAATCATGAGAAGCTGTCAGGCGTTTACGCCCTTTTGCGCGTCGCCGTTTTAAAACAAGACGACCACCTTTGGTGGCCATGCGGGCCCGGAACCCATGGGTTTTGGCACGCCGCCGGTTATTTGGTTGGAATGTTCTTTTCATAGATCCAAATCCTTCGCTTCCTGGGATGATGAATGTTCAATATTCGAAATCCAAACCTCCTGGATAAGAACTCACCAGCCGCCAGCCAGTGACCAATTTGCTCCAGGTATAAGAGGTGAGTCAGTCGAATTTTTGAATTTTTAGACAAAAACGTGAGAGTACAGATGGGGGGAGGTTTCGTCAAGCGAAGAATTTCGACTTGGGGTGAGTGTTGATCCTGGTAAATCAGGGAACTGATTTACCAGGAATGAATTGAGTCGGTCAATTTACTTGCCTGGGGCGGGAGTTGGGGTTGGCGTGGCTGGTGGTGGTGAGGTATCTACCGCAGCCGGTTTGGTCGTTGCTTTTGTGGCTGATCGTTCGGTAAATAATCGAGCCACATCGATGTAAATAACATACCCCATCAATAAAAAGAGCAGAACGGCGCCCGTTTGCATCATCTTTTCCTTAAATCCGTTTGTGATTTGCAGTCCAACCCAACCAAAGAGTGTTTCCAGGAAAATGATGAAAATATGACCGCCGTCTAAGACTGGAATGGGGAGCAAATTGAAAACTCCCAAATTCAGGCTTAACAACGCCATCAACCTGAGTAAACCTTCAACCCCAAGGGATTGATAGGTATCTGAGGACATTTTGGCGATTCCCAGGGGACCAGCTAAGGTTTCCTTCACTGCCCGGTGACCGGTAAAAATCTGTCCAAGTGCGTCACCGGTGAGTACCAGAACCCGGATATTTTCATCAACTGCATATCGAAAAGCTGCTGGGAAGGATTTATTCTGGGTAATCATTGGGGTTAGTGGAACTGAACTCGGCTCAGGAGCAAATCCAACCATGACATCCCCTCGGGGTTCCTGCCGAGGTGTGATATGTAGTGGCACCATTTGTCCGTTGCGATCAACTTCAAGTTCAATCGGTTTACCTTCAAAATTGCGCACCGAACTTTTAAACCAATGAAAATGAACAACAGGCTGCCCGTTAAATTTAACAATTTTATCCCCAGGTTTGAGGCCACCGGCTTCGGCTGGAGTTCCCGGGTTGACAGCTTTGACCTGGATTGGCATTGGGGTGAGGTCATTTTGGAGCAGTCCTGAATCACCAAGCTTTTCCTGACCAAATTGAATGCGGGAAGGCGTCAAAGTCAATTGGAGTTGCTGGGTATTTCGCTGGACAGTGACTGAGAGGGGTTGATCAGGACGCAGGATGGTCGAATCAGAGACTTGTCCCCAGGTAGGGTTGGTTTTGCCATCAATCTGCAGGATTCTATCCCCTGGTTGAATCCCAGCCTTCTCAGCGGCTGATCCCAGCGCCACGCTTCCCACCACGGCAGGTTGTGTGAGATAGGCTGGGGATTGAAACATAAACATGGCCATGGCGGCTGGGATCGCAATGGCGCTCAGAATATTCATCACTGGGCCGGCAATCAGAACCAGAAACCGATGCCACCTGGGACGTGAGAGAAATTCATCGCCAGTCCCCTCGATATCTTCATCCAGCGTTTCACCCTTCATCTTGACATATCCGCCAAGCGGGATCGCTGAAACCCGATAATCGGTATCCCCATAATTAAACCCAAGCAAGCGAGGTCCAAATCCGAGCGAAAACACCTCAACTTTGATTTTCAACAGCTTGGCAACCGCAAAATGACCAAATTCATGAATAAAGATCATTGGACCGAGCACGACTAAAAACAACAACAGGGTTAGCAGCATCCCTCTCTACTCCTTCATTCTATCTTCGGCGTGGAGACCCGGCCCTTCAGGGCCGGGTCTCCACGCCGCTCTTGCTGTGTAAGAAATTGAAATGCAGGTGGGGGAATCACCCCACCCGCTCTGCTTGAGGGAAAACTACCCTCAGTCATCTCCTTGCGGAGAGTTGTGCGTACCGGTCTGAATGTGACCGCCGACCGGATTCGACGTCCTCTCGACCGGATTTGGGAAGGTTTGTTGTGACCGGCACTGGCACTGACTCCCATGCCTGTTTAACCGGTCACCGTAGAGCAGCGGACTGAGGCGGCATCCGCAGGTACCCATAGGATTCTTCCCAATCGTTTCCCGTGATTTGCACGGGGGGCTGGTCAACCGGAGCTTGGACCGATCTCCCCACACCGACCATCCGGCAGGATGGCGTCGTGGCGACACGACCCAAGCTCGGCCCTGAAGGGCCGAGTCTGTTGGCAAAAACATGGGCTTGGAATCATAAACTGTACCACGAGCGTGGCGGTTCCGGCAGTACAAAATCCTGAAACGCTTTTGCTGCAACAAGATGTTCCTGACCCTTGGCAAATTATTCGAAACAGGTTGTCACCCTTGGTGTTTCCATGGTAAATGAAGGGTACTTTCTGCCAGTACTTCCAACCTGTTTCCGCTTCTGCCTTTACAGTAGCGCGTCGTTTTTCAGCCAGGGAAACAAAGAGTCGTTTCATCGCTTTGATGACAAGGTTCGAAATATTGATACCTCAGGCGAATGCATGACCCTCACTGAAAGCGCCTCTTTTCAGGCTTTCAGTCTGATCTGTTTCAACCAGCACCCATGACTGAATTTGATTCCGTGTTTTTCACTGACCAGCCGGGGACTTCTGCACCTGTTGATCCATTTATTGGCCGAACAATAGACAAATATTTTATTGAGCAACGCATTGGCCGGGGCGGGATGGGGGCTGTGTATCGAGCCCATCACACCATGTTTGACAAGTGTGTGGCCATCAAGATTCTCTCTTCGAATTTGGTGAATGATCCTAAAACCTTTAAACGGTTTCAGATCGAAGCTGATGCCGCAGCTCGGTTAAAGCATATTAACGTCGTTGGGGTGACTGATTTTGGCCGAACGATCGATGGTATTGCCTATCTCGTGATGGAGTATGTGAATGGGTATTCCCTTCGGTATATTCTGGATCATAAACCGGTGCTCTCATCCGAACAGGTTGTTGCCTTGATGAAGCAAATCGGTGCCGCCGTTCATGCTGCCCACCGCAAAGGGATTGTTCATCGGGACCTTAAGCCTGACAACATTATGGTTGAAGTCTCTGAAGGTGAAGAGATTATCAAGGTCCTCGATTTTGGAATTGCCAAGCTCAAAGATTTAACAACCGGTAAAAGCTATCAATCCGAAGCTGAGAGCCTGATTGGTACCCCTCAATACATGTCTCCAGAGCAGTGTGATGGCACGAATCTGGATATGCGGTCTGATATTTACAGTTTAGGCGTTATGGCCTATGAGATGCTCACCGGGCAGGTTCCCTTCACTGGGAAGCCTGCCACCATCATGGTTCAACATCTTTCCAAAACTCCGTTGCACATCTGTTCTATTGCCACTGACCTGCCATCGGCAATTGGAGACTGTGTTATGCGGGCACTGGCTAAGGATCCAGGTGATCGGTTTGAATCAGCGCTTGATTTTGCTTCTGCGCTTGAAATGGCCTGTCCACAGCCAGTTGAGGCACAGTTGTATTTAGTACGCGAAATAATTTGTCAGCCATCGAGCGAAGTTGTGGTTCCGGAAGATGAACCACAGGGGAGCCAAACTGAAGGTGTGTACCTGCCATTTACTGAAAACCTTCAGGATGTGCTGGAGGCGGCTCCGGTGGCTGATTTCTTAACTGATAAGGGAAAGGTGACTTTGTTGGAAGAGTCTGTTTTTCTACCTTCTGGCCGTGAAGTTCTTTCCCAGGTAGAGATTTCTCCACTTGAATCAACTCAAGCTAAAGAGGAGGAAGACCACCTGGCTGCAAAGCGCGGGGATTTATATGTAGTTGCTTCCCCAAAGGCTGGTCTCATTGATCGCCAATTTACTTTTCAGCCTCGAGTTGTTGGTTGGACTATTGCCGTAGGGGTTCTCTGTCTTTTTGTGGTCGGTGGGATTGGAACACTCGTCCATCAATATCTCACCTATCATTCCATACGTCAGAATCTCGTTTTGGCTGTCGAAGCACGCCACCCTAACCTGAAGGAACTTCACGAGCAAATTGAACAACTGGCCGTTCGTCAAGGGATTCATCTGCCATCTCAGGCCGTGAAAATCATTGTTGATCCCCCCAATCACCAACTCACAGTTGTTTTAAGGTACACCAGCTCATATTGCACGATTCCACTTCAGTATGAGATCGAACAAACCGTTCAAGACTATCCCTTAACGCTCGAAGAACTTGCCCAGGTACCAGTTGATGCCCTTCAACTGGTAAATATTTCTGCGACAGAGCTTGAGAACTACCGTTTCGAGAAAGGGATACCCTCTCATTCCGGGCAAACATCCAGAGATGAGAGGAAGTGACAAAAAGAGGCGAATTGAAAGTGACGATTTTTGTCAGATTCCGATTGTAGATATATTGGGGTGATAGGCTATTCTGTTGAATATAAACAGGTTGCTGGTAACTTGAAAGAGTGGTACGCAAATTGTATTAGCTAATTTCGAGATGTTATTCTAGGGTCGCACCTAATCTTATCGACAGCGTCGTGCGGGGTCTGTCGATAAGTTTACGGTGCGGCCATTATTTTTTATAGCGCATTCCTTCCAAAACACAAAGCCCTTCTTTCTCCTTCAGTTGGTTCCCTCAAAAATCAGCGAATTTTCCACTCAACTTCGAGTTCAACGGTGGTGGGTTGCAGTGCTTCAAGCACAATCGTGGACGTAAAGTAATTCAACGATGTGCCCGGTGAACCTAATCTTACCTTTGCCGTTCCAGAAATTGATTTGACCTTCATATCAGCCATTTGCAGGGGAAGCGACTCCCGAATCACTGGTTTCTGGTTGGGTTGTACTCCAGAAATGGTTTTAATGTCCACAAATGGACCTTGCCAAAGCAACTGGTAGGTACCAGGACCAATCTGGCCTTGCCACTGGGCCTTACTTTTGGCGACAAGCTTCCAGCTACATTCAATTTGAATGTCCCCACTACCTGGGCTTTTGGGTTCAACAACCAGTTCTGTCAGGAACTGATTGGCCAGTGATGGAAAGGTTTGAATTCGCGCCCGCCCATTCTTGGAAATACTGTTTAACCGGATGGTAAATGCCTGATATGGAAGCGGTGCACTCAATTGCGCCGAGGTGAGTGCTTCAGTTCTGCCTGAATCAGAACGGATAAATGCCTGATTTCCACGAAGTTGGATGCGACTGGTGGTTTGGGCTGGAATTTTCAGTTGGATAGTTCCCAGGGCGGGTGGTTTAGATGACAGGCGAATTTGAAGTTCGGCCAGTCTGTCCAGAATTGATTCATCCTCTGTCAGTATTCTCGCCGCATCCCGAAAAAGCTGTTGTGCCTGGCCAAAGTCACGTTCCTGATAGGCTACTTCGGCCCGAAGCCGAGTCAGATGAGCCGTTGCCTGATTTTTTCCGCGATAGGCTTCTTCGTTGTTTGGGTCCAGAGCAAGTACTTTGGCAAAGCTGGCTTCAGCTTCGGCGTACTGGTTTTGATTGAGGGCTGCTGTTGCCAGGCGAAGCAGTTGTTTTCCTTCAATCTGGGTTTGCCCACGTTGTGCCACCTGATTGGTCGGATCAATTGTCAGGACACGTTGAAAAAGGGCTTGAGCCGCGCCTTCATCGCGCCCCACAGCTTCGAGCGCCTGTCCCAGCAGTGCCTGGACCAGTACTTCATCTGACACTGACACCGGGTCCAGTTGCCGGGCCTGCTCAATATAGCCCATCATCTCGGCCCAGTTGGATTGCTTCTGAGCGACTTCGATCTGACGAAGCAACACCTTGATGGCTTGTTGTTTGGCAAATTCATCAGTTGGATCAGCCTTCAGGACCTGCTGATATGCTGTCAGTGCCTGATTCAACTGATTTTGTTCAATTGCCGCACTGCCTTCAGCAAAGCACTCTGCCTTGTGTTGGCCACGCCGAAGCTCATCGGCCAGGTCAACTCCATTTCGTTGGCTTACAGTTCGTTTCAAACCTTCTTCAAAAAAAATTTTTGCCGCGACAAAGTCTCCTTTTTGAAGAGACTGCTTTCCCAGATCAAGATAATACCGAGGCGAGCGCCCCAAGAAGACAACCACTCCGGTTGGGGTTCGGATGCTGGGTGTTTTTTTCGGAGGGCGGCGTTTGGTTGTGGCCGAGGAGGAAGTGGGCGATGTTGAATCTCCCAATCCTTTGGGCCGGACCGTTTGAGCCAAAGCCACGCTTCCAGTAAAACAGCTCAAGCAAAGGCCAAGCTGCACAACTATTGTCAACCAGGAGGTCAATCCTTTTAGAACTTGAATCATGGCACACATGTCAGGTGAGTTTGGTGTGGATGAATGATTTGTGAGGGCAGGATGCTCGTGTCACAGTGATCTGGCACAGCGAAACCCAAGTGCTTTATAGCGTGTGGCGGCAGGAACCCAATTCCGATAGGTTGTGACACAATCAGGCGGTTTATTTTCAAACGATCCGCCACGAATCACCATCAGTTTTTCCTGGGTCGGATTTGAGATTTTTTCGGTATTGCCTGGGTATGGCAAGGCTTCGCTGGCTGTCCATTCCCATACATTCCCAGCCAGATCCACATTCCCAAATGGTCCAGCGCCCGTTGGATAAGAATTGACCGGTGTCGGCTGTTTCAAGTTGGATTGGGCCGAATTTAATCGGTCAACCTGAAACTGATCTCCCCAGGGGTACCGTCGAATTTGATCACCGTGGGCCGCCGCTTCCCATTCTTCCTCAGTTGGAAGCCGTTTTCCGGCCCAACGGGCATACGCTTCCGCCTCTTCAAATGACACCCCGGTTACCGGATATTGTTCGGTACCAGCCGGAAATATCCCCCCGCTCCATTGTACTGGAGGCTTATGGCCAGTTTGCTTGATAAATTCCTGATATTGCTGATTGGTCACTTCGGTTTTATCCAGAAAGAATGCCTTTAAACTCACACGGTGCTGTGGTGTCTCAAAGGTGTCAAGATTCGGGTCATCTCCCTTGTTGCGCCCAATTGGATATTCCCTCGCCGGGATCAAAACCATGTCTGGTGGAAGCGCTGGCGGTGATGGTTGGCCGAGTGGGGGCACCGTGGGCGATGGTGCAGGAGTTGACTCACGAACTGGTTGTGGTTCCGGTCGTGGCTGTGAAAAAACCGCCCACCAGACGATCAAAGATCCAATTGCCAGAATACCGACCACTGTCCCCACCAGAGCTAGAATCTGGTTTCGACTGACCTGGCCAGATTTTTGGCGAACAGGTGACTTTTCTGGAAGGTAGGCGCCACCGGAAGCCGGTATCGTTGATCGTGTTATACCGGCGGGAACGGAGGAGGAAGTTAATTCAGAGGTCCGTCCGGGTGAGTGTGGTCTGGTGCCAGAGTCGGGTCGTTCGCTTTTGAGCGGTGTTGTTCCGCTACTCTGGAGTGCTGATGCGGTGCGTTTAAATCTGGTCTCAGTGGTTTCAGTTGATACTTCAGGCTCAGGAGCCCTCCCCATTTCGGGAGCGGCTGTTTCAGCAATGGGTTTGGTCTCAAAGGAAGCTGGCGGGCCAGGGACTTCCTGAAGCGTTGATGTCGGAGGTGATTCTAAAAACTTAACCAGATATTGAGGCGACCCTTTACGCAAAGCTGGATCCTCAGGCGGAATCGGAAGCTGGACCACCTGGTTTTCCGCCTCGTCGGTTGAAGCCTGGTTTGAAGAGGCCGTCGGCAACGCAACTCCTTTAGGTTGTGGCTCATAAGGTGAGAGCGGTGACTGAGGCGGAACTTCCGTGAGTTGCTTTTTATGCTTTCCGCTGGTTTTTCCTGACCGACCAGCATTGCCTCCCTCGCTGGCGGCTCGGGGTTTGGTGACGCTTCGTGGGGTGCGTTGTTGAACCGTTTGTGGAGCACGCATTTGAGTGGTGTCCACCATTGGGTCAAATTGAGCATGATCAATCTGGGTTTCATTCGAGGGCTGAACCGGCGCTGTCCCAATCGGAAATGCTTTTGGAATTTCTTTGTTGTTTCGGCTTCCGAGATAGTCAGTTTCCTGGGTGGAGGACGATCCTGAGGCGATTGAATTGCTGGTGAGTTGACTGGTCGCATCCTTTGGGGGAACCACCTGAGATCCAGGCCAAAAAGTTTCAGTTGGGGTATGCCCAACCAGCGAAGCCGTACCCGTTTCCGGTCCGGTTAATGTGGTGGTTGACGGGAGCGGTTGGGTACCTTCAGATGTTGTTTTTGGAGGGATTGGGATAGGCTGTTGGCCTATGAGTGACGCGGTGCCTGACCCTGGTGTCGAAGCCGGGGGAATGAGTGGCAACGGTTGGGTTCCGGCGGTCTGCAGTTGAGGTTTGCGAGAGGCCAGAGGGGTTGTCAGCAGCTCAACTGGTGGTTTTGAATGCAAACCAACGGTGTTTGAGGAATTCGGTTCCGGTTGATCCAGTTGACGCGTGGGCCGTTGTGAGAGTCGAAACGCTTCATTGGCCAGGGGAGATTGAGGCGGTTGGTCCACAAACGGGGCCGTAATCGGTTCCTGAAGGGTTGGAACATCCATTTCCAGGCGAGTGTTTCCCGCGGCTGAACCAGGTACATCGGTTTTAGGAAGTGCCACTGTCACTGGAATTGATGGTGTTGGAGTGGACCCTTCGGCTGAGAGTTCACGAGGTGCTGATTGCAACCAGGTTGCCTGCAGGGAGGTCCGCAGTGGCATTGGTGATGACAGACCACTGCTCAGTGAAGTGAGCCCAGGAGGAACCTCCGCGAGGGTTCTTCCACACCCACTGCAAAAACGTGCTTTGTCGCGATTTTGAGTACTGCAATAAGGACAAAACATAAGAACTCCCCTTGGGGTGGGGAATGAAGATGACCCTGGCTAACATCCGGTGGCAATGAGCTGGTTGCCGATTGGAGTGCTTCTGATACGGGTGCTTTGAATCTGGTGCCTGGTGCTGAAGAACCAATACCTTTCGACAAAGAACCAGTTACCAGAACTCGAACCCAGTCACCTGATCCTTAACTTTCTCCGCGTTCCTGACGTGCTTTTTCCCTGGCTTCGTCAAGTTCCCGCAGTGTATCCAGCACCAGATTGGTGTTGCTGCTAGCCTGGATATTTTGGGGGAACAAATATTCATATTTTTCAACTTCAAACGTTCCTTCCTCGACCATAGCAAGCTGACGAAAGGCATCCAGGCCATGCGTGCTATCCACTCCGCTATCAATCACTTTTCCTTCGCCTCGCTTTTGATCAATGTCGCAATCAACTATTTGTCCGTGATTGAAATACAGTCGTCCCACCAGGCTTTGTGAGCGAATGATCAGAATACAGGTGAGCTTATTATTTTCAATGACTTGAATCAGGTCAAACAGGCTCACCTGACTCAAATTTCCAGTCATAAACCGGTCGTTTGACTGGTCGAGGACGGCAAATTTGAACAGGTGCTGACCGATAATGAACTTGTCCCCATCATTGAGAAGCATTTCCTGGTTGGCGTCAAGTCGCCGTCCATTCAAGAACGTACCATTGGTGCTGCCCAGGTCTGACAGCATGTACTGTCGGTTCCCATCCGCTGTCAATGTGATTCGGATTCGGGCATGTTGGCGCGAGGCTTCTCCGTCATGGGCAAGTGAGATGGTGCATTCTGGGTCCCGTCCAATTGAGGTAATCAGAGAATCAAGTACGGCTGAGGTATAGACCTGCTGATTTTGGAGCACAATTAAGGTCGCAAAATTATTTTCGTCGGTGTCTAAAACAATGCGTTCAAGTCGGCGGGTTTTTTCCAGGTTGCTCATAAGACGCCTCGTGCGTGTACTGTTTTCGGCAAATCAAAAGATCTTCGCCACGGCCCGGTGGCGAAAATCGCTCAAGAATTACTGGGTTCCGAATCGGTTGGAGTGAGTGCCGTTGCCCTGATCGTCGGCATGAGGGAATTGGCCGGAATCACTCGCTGGGTTGTGATGTCTTCGACTTTGGTTTCTTCAACTTCAAGTGTGGTCACTGATTCTGACAGGTGTGTTTCCCTCATGGCTTCATTTTCAGGCAAACCAGTATTGGCCGTGTCAAACATTTCATTTGGAATTGACTGTTCGTCCGTTTCCTGGTTCAGCAGTTCGGCGTGTGCTTCGTCAAGTTCACGCAACGTGTCAAGCACCAGGTTCATGTTGCTGGTTGCTTCGAGCGTAACCGCAAATTCTTGTTCGTGTTTTTCAACTTCAAAAAATCCTTCCTGGATTTCGACCAGCTTGCGAAAGGCATCGAGTCCCTGTTGGTCACTCACTTCGCACCCGACAATCTGTCCCGAATTAAAATACAGCTTTCCAATCGCATTTTGCTCACGCACGATGCAGATGCAGGTCAGGCGATTGTTTTCGATGATTTGAATCAGATCGAAAAGACTGACCTGGGTCAAATTTCCAGTCAGGAATTTTTCATTTGATTGATCCAGGAGGGCAAACTTGAACAGGTGCTGACCGATAATGAACTTGTCTCCATCGCGGAGCAAGGTTTCCTGATGTGGTGCCAGGCGTTTGCCATTCAAGTGTGTGCCGTTGGTGCTTCCCAGATCGCTGAGCCAGTATTGATGCAAACCATTGGAATTCGTGCTGAGTCGAACCTGGGCGTGATGTCGTGAGGCTTCGGTATCTGCCCCGAGTGTGATAGTGCAGTCTGGGTTGCGACCAATGAGCGTGATCTCTTCTTCCAGCGTGACGTGCGAAAAGACCTTTTTTTCCTTAAACATAATTAAGGTGGCAAAATGCCCTTCGCTGTCCATATCGACAGAAATTTGGTCGAGTCGCCGGGTCTGTTGCTCAGTTTCGCTCATAAAACAGTGCTCCTCAAGTGAAGTGGTATGGGCAGGACAGCGAAAGTGAATCCGTGGTGAACTTCAATCTGATTCGGTGGAGGCTGAGGTTGCAATTGCGGTCATCAGATGGGGTTTAGGAAAACTACTAAATTGCACTGCCCTTTTTCAATCGAAAGAGCACGTTTCCGACCCATTATCGAGCAAAGCGAAGACCCCGGATCTCAATCAGTCCATTTTTGACGTAAGCGTTGTCCTTTACGCCGTCAATCGACATTCGGACCTTGAGCTTCTGGTTGGGGCCAAGTTTTGGAAGTTCTTTGCTGGGCAATGGATAGCGATAAATTTCGCGAGAGGGTTTATCTTCCCAATCATAGATAAATCCTCGCAATTCAATGGCTTCAATCGTCCGATCACCCCGGTTTTCAATCTGACAGGTGAGTTCATACACAAACTCGATCATGCTGCTTGATTCCGAGGTTTCCATTTCAGTAACCACCACTTTTTGGCCTTTGACGTAGGCTTCAAAATCTGGATTCCCGGCCCGAAGCAAGTTGGCCGAACGCTGGAGACGGTCTTGTTTGGTTTGGTACTCGCTCCACAAGACACCAACTCCCACCAGAATCAGAATCACCACACCCACCACAATCAGGACTCTTCGAAAGTGCGAAGGTTCCGCCTTTTTCGGTTCAGCTTCGAGTTCAAGCAGCGACACGCCAATCATTCCTCCAAGTTACAAATTATGAATTATGAATTATGAATTATGAAAGTGGTATCTCGTTGAATTTACAGGTGGTTTGTTGATTCATCATTCACACGTCATCGCTCATCATTTGGTGTTCCTGGGTTTCGATTTCAGGAGATAGGCTTTGGGTATTGGGTTGTCAGGTCGTTCGGTGTCCCAAAAAACTGTCATCACCCACCATCGGTTCCCATCTTTGAGTAATTGAATGCTGTTAATGCCACGGGCAAAGGGTTTAGCGTCCTGCGGTGAATGCAGGGATTCATAGGTACTCAACACGTGCACGATATTTCCGAACTGCTCGCTTTTCCGAGCAATTTCGCGCTCATAAAAGCCGCTTTTTTCAAAATAGGCTGAAGCTCGTTGAATATAACCTTCACCATCATAGGTATGGGCTTCACTGCCACCAGTCGGAGTTGGATTGGTTGGAATCAATCTGGCTGATGGATGGAGCAATGACCGGAACCGATCCCAGTCACGTGTTTGACCAGCGGGACCTGAAATCACGTCATAGAGCGCTTTGATGATGGCATCAACTGATTCAACATCAGCCGACCGTACTTTGGGAACTGCAGAGGGAGTGTTTTGTCGTGCCATAGCTTGAGCAAAAGAACTGCTGATTCCATTTGTACACATCACAGCCAGAATCAATACCGGGCACGTGTGAAGGAGAAACCCGGTCAACTGGCGGTGAAGAGTAGGTAAATTTGGCCTGGTCATGCTCAGGAAGATCCTTGAATAGGAATGAAGGATGAAGAATGAACGAAGTCTTTGTAAATCAACAAAAAGCTTTCTTCACACTTCATTCCTGGTCACTGTATTTTAACTGATCCGGACTTCGCATCCGGCACACAAGCTCTGAACCGCATGAAGGAGTTCCGGGCTGGATTTGACGCGCACAAACTGATTTGGGCGGACACAGGCAATATCTCCGGTTGGTAACTGTACTTCGAAGCTGATCTGACAATCGCCCCGGTGGCGATCAAACAGGCTGCGAAGCTGGTCAACTTTTTCGGCGGTGATACTGCCTGACCGGAAGTAGAAGGTCAGCAGCGAAGCGGAGCGTTCCCGGAGGCCGGCGAGCGGTTCAACGTCATCAGCAATGATTTTCGAAGGACCGTCATCGGTAAATTCAATCCTACCAGTTACAAGCACTGCTTGGGTATCACTAATTTTGCCACTAATGCGTTTAAAGGTTTCCGGCCAGGCAATGACTTCGATTGACCCGAGTTCATCTTCAAGCGCGAAGACGCAAAACCGGTCGCCTTTCTTGGTGTTTTTCACCACATAGCCAACCACCATCCCGCCCATTTTGATGATTTGGTTGGGCTGACACTTGCTAAGCCTTTCATAGCTGGCATTTGAGAAACTGGTCAGCAGTTCCCGGTAACTCGCCAGCGGGTGGCCAGTGATGTAAAAGCCCAGCGTGGCTTTCTCGCCGGCCAGTTGCTCTTGTTGTGACCAGGCTGGGACGTCCGGCAACGCAGCATCAGCATCGGCTTCCATCTCGGCTTCAAGCATTCCAAAAAGTGAGGCTTGACCGCTCTGAGCATCGCGTTGCGCCCGGGCGCCGCTTTCCATCACGCTTTCAATCGCCGCAAATTTCTGGGCGCGAGTACCGGGATGTTCGTCGAGACCTCCCGATTTGATCAGGCTTTCCAGTACTCGTCGGTTGAGTGCCCGGCTGTCAACCCGTTTGGCCAGATCATAGATTGACGTAAATGGGCCGTCTTTGCGGGCTTCGACGATGGCATCCACGGCTGATTCGCCAATGCCTTTAATCGCCATCAGCCCAAACCGGATGGTTTTTTCCGTTGATGTAAACCCGTGATAACTGAGGTTGACATCTGGCGGCAGGATCTCAATTCCCTGAGCGCGAGCGCGTTCGATGTATTTGGCCACCTTGTCGGTGTTGTTTAATTCGTTTGACAGAACAGCAGCCCAGAAATGCGCTGGATAGTATGCTTTCAGATAGGCTGTCTGATATGCCAGGACCCCATAGCAGGCTGAGTGGCTGTTGGCTGTCAGAATGCCATTTGTGAAGTAGTTGTGGTGCGGTCCGCGCATGGTCATGTTGTAGGTTTTTTCCGTCCCCGACGGATTGACTCGCACGAGCTTCATCTTTTTCAGGCGGATGGTGACCCGGTTTTGAGGGTATTGACCAGGTGCTTCCAGGCTGCTGGCGGTGAAAGCTTCCACCTCTTCTGAAAAGTAAACCTCCAGGCTTTTGTCAAGAATGTCGTGTAATGGAAGATACCCCTGATCTGTGAAGAACTTATGGTCAGGGGTACAGCGCAGGGTGCGTCCGTTTTCAAGTTCCAGTTCAACGACTTGTTTTTCACCGGTTTCAAAGGCTTCGATGATCTCGTTGACGATGATCTGGTGTCCATCAAAACTAAACGTGTGGGATGTTGAGACTTCCCTGGCTGCAATTTGAGCTATCGTCACCACCTGACCTGTATCGGCGTCCACAATCGGCGAATCACCGACCAGACATTTATTGAACGCATAGTCCGCAAAGCCTTCGAGCGACTGCCACAACTTTTCGAGTTTTCCCCGGTCGTGACCACGATCTTCAGCCTGTTGAAAGAATTTGGCCTTGTGCGCATCGAGTTCCTCGCGCTTTTTCTTCCCCATGGCGCGTCGAACCAGGTCGGCTTCTCCGAGCGAATACCCAGCCAGTTTTTGGAAAATGGCC
The DNA here is from genome assembly GCA_016208495.1 of Acidobacteriota bacterium. NCBI lineage: Bacteria > Pseudomonadati > Acidobacteriota > Acidobacteriota bacterium. Next base: position 91,438 of record JACQXX010000085.1, read on the forward strand.
ATGATTTGCTCCTGATAGGTGCAATTGTGGAGCACGATGTTGTTACCGACGAAGTTGTGAATCCCCTCAACCGTGATGTCATAGACTGGCTCTGTTCCGGCTGGTTGAATTGAAACAATCTCTTCCCAACGAACCTTAAGATTGGTCTGGGTTTGAGAAAGATTGAGCGGATCAACCACGCTACAGATGGCATTGATGGAAATACGGGGAATCGCTCTCTTTTTAGGGCGCAAATGTTGGACCGAAAAATCATATTCCCGTTCCAGGCTTTTCCAGGATTGACTCCACGACTGCTCCAACTCAGCTAAGAAAATCTGACGCGATACAGAGTCTCTGGATTCAGTACTGATTGAAGATGCTGGAGGAAATGATTTAGACACCAGGAATGGCCCAACCAGCTCTCGAAAGAGATGAAGATTGTAAACTGTCACCTGGTAGGCTGTGGTTGGCTCAGATTTTCGTTTTTCGGCTTCATAGACCGACTCATAAATAACTGAATGAATGCCGAGTCGCAGGAGGAGCGTTTGAACGTCAAGGGCAAGCTGGTGTGAAATTGTTTTGTAGTGATAGAGCTTGGGGCCTAAATGGCCATCGCAATCCCACAACGAAGCCAGAAAGAAGCTAATGCACTCTGAATTCAGTCCAAACACAAAATCACAGCAGGCGGCTGAACTCAGTGAACGATCAGCAATGAGATAGGCCAGCACACGCAGTTTTTGGCGGTTGTAGTCTTGCTCATCGGCCACCGTCAGGCGACGCGGGGTGGCAATAAAGTCAGTTACCTGTAGATCTTTTACCTGACGCCAGCCGGCTTCCGTCAGGACTTGATGATCTGGGGTTACTTTGACAGTTGAGCCATTGCGTAATTTCAACTCGACAACCTCACGTACCCCATTGTCAAAGAAATGAGTGACTCGCCCAATCTGAGAATTGAGATTCTGATCAACACCTTGAACATAAAAAGTGCCGATTTGGGACTCCAGTTCATCAATGCGAACTCGTTTTCCAGAGTAGGCATCCAGAACCAGCGTGTCTCCGGCAACACAAACGCCGAAGGTATTTCCCAAAATATCTTTGAGTTCGGGAAAGTCATATCGGACTTTTTTCCGACCATGACGCCGCTCGATATAATCATCCACCATGCCGGAATCGAGTGGGCCAGGTCGGTACAAGGCATTAAGGGCAATGATGTCTTCCAGGCTTTCGGGTTTCAGCCGCCGGGTGATTTCTTTAATTCCGTCGCCTTCAAACTGGAAAATCGCTTCGGTTTCACCGTCGGCAAACAGACGCAAGGCGGCTGGATCATCCAGTGGAATTTCATTGAGGTTGGGTGTCTGGCCGTGTTCGCGCTGAATGTTTTCCAGGCAGTCATTGATGATGGTGAGCGTCGTGAGTCCCAGAAAGTCCATCTTCAACATGCCAGCCTTTTCGAGGTCATTCATGTTGTACTGCGTGGCGAGGACGTCAATTTCACCGCGTTCTTTATCTTTCGCTTTGGTTTTGAAGACTGGGACCAGTTCATAGACGGGTCGTGGCGAGATCACCACTCCGGCGGCGTGAATGGACGAATGCCGCGAACACCCTTCCAGACGCTGAGCCAGATTGAGCATCTCGCGGATTCGGGTGTCTTTTTCATAGGCCGTTTTGAGTTCGGGAACGGTTTTTAAAGCTTCGCCAATCGGAACGTTGCGTCCGCGCTGTGGCGGCGGAATCATTTTGGCGATTTTTTCGACTTCGGCGTAGGGAATATCGAGCACCCGTCCAACGTCTTTAATCGCTGCCCTTGAAGCCATCGTCCCAAAGGTGACGATTTGCGAAACGTTTTCCCGACCATAGAAATTACCGACATAATCAATCACCTGACCACGTCCGCGGACACAAAAATCCACGTCAATATCGGGCATTGAAACGCGCTCCGGGTTGAGAAAGCGTTCAAACAGGAGTTCAAACTGGAGCGGGTCAATATCCGTGATGCGCATCGCATAGGCTACTATCGCGCCCGCAGCACTTCCACGGCCCGGGCCCACGGGGATGCCGCTATCTCGTGCATATCGAATAAAATCCCAGACGATGAGAAAGTATCCGCAAAAGCCCATTTTCTTAATGGTGGCAATTTCATGATCGAGCCGTACCCGATATTGTTCGACGCTGTATTTCAGCTCTCCGCGGGCATGAAGTGGGGCTAATTCCTGGAGTCGGCTTTCAAGCCCTTCGCGAGCGACTTTTTCAAAGTAACTGTCAATGGTGAAGCCTTCGGGAACCGGATATTCCGGCAGGTGCATTTTGGCCTTTGGAAACCCAAATTGACACATCTCCGCAATTTTCATGGTATTGCGAAGTGCTTCAACATTTTGATTTTCAAAGAGATGCCACATTTCCTCGGCGCTTCGGACATAGTGCGTCGGGCTGTAGTGCATCGTGGCCTGGTCAATCGTTTTGCCGGTTTGCAGACACAGGAGTGCCTGATGGGCACGAAAATCATCGCGGGTCAGGAAATGCGCATCATTGGTTACCACCAACGGCACATCAAGTTTCCGGGCAATTTCAGTGAGTCCGGCATTGACACGTGATTGCTGTTCTTCAAAGCCGTCGTGACATTGAAGTTCAAGAAAATAATTTCCTTTGCCGAAAATTTCCTGATACTCGCCAACCTCACACACCGCCCGATCCATTTTGTCCCGCAAAATAAGCGAGGCTGGGACACCGGACATACAGGCTGACAGGGCTACGAGCCCTTCGCTGTGCTTGCTCAGTAACTCCTTATCCATCCGGGGTTTATAGTAATACCCTTTGGTGTAGGCCAGCGACGTCAGGATCACCAGATTTTCATATCCAGTCTGATTTTTCGCCAGCAGAATGAGATGATTGGTCCCTTTTTCTCCTTCAGTGTTTGCCCCCCGTTCATGCATCGAGCCACGGGCCACGTAGGCTTCCATGCCGATGATGGGGCGCACATTCTGTTTTTTCATGGAGTTGTAAAAGGACATCGCCCCAAACATATTGCCGTGATCGGTGGCGGCCATCGCCGAAAACCCAAGTTTGGAGGCGTGTTCAGCCAGGGCATCGTGTTGAATTGCACCATCGAGAAGGCTGAAGTCAGAGTGCAAGTGCAGGTGAACAAATTCTTTGTGGGACATAGGTGATAGAGTGAGTAGTGAGTAGCGAGTAGCGAGTAGCGAGTAGCGAGTAGAAACCGTGAGAGTGTGATTTACTCGTAACTGATTGATTTCAGGTTAGATCATGTGAGTTGTTGCCGTTGGTGAAGAGATTATAGCCTGTTGATGGCTGGGAGAGAACACAAGGAATCGGGTTTCGGGTCTTTGAGAAAAAGACAGGAAAAGACAAAACGGCTTAAAGGTTCGAAAACCCGGAACCCGGAACCCGGAACCCGGAACCCGGAACCCGGAACCCGGAACCCGGAACCTTGTCATTACCCAAATTTTTTTAACTTGCCTCTAAACCTCAGCAAATTTAAAGAGTTACTGAAATTGTTTTTCGGCTATTGTCTGAGTTGACCACTGATTATCCTGAAAATCCCAGAACCCAGAATCAACAACTTACAAAGGCAATTGAGGTCCAATTTTAGAGGTGATGACCAGTCAGGGCAAATCCGTGTCCTGAACCTCCGGCAACTGGTCGCCGGACCACATTCGTCAGTGGTCGGTAGTGTTGGAGGAAATCAAAATTGACCGTGGTAAACCCTTCCAACTGGTGGCCCAGGTTGCGCAAGGTAGTGACCGCCTTCAGAAAAACTTCCGGTAAAATAACGGCTGAGCCGAGATTCAAATAAACCCCGCCATCATCCAGACCTTTCACCACCGAACAAAACAGTTGAAAATCATGGTATGAGGCTGCCCCAATTGCTGACCCATCAGCCGTTGGATGGATGTGCGTAATGTCAGTTCCAACAGCCACATGGACGGTTACCGGAATGCTGTGCTGGTAGGCTGAACAGAGCAGGGAACGGTCAGCAAAGCGTGGATTCATTTCGGTCAAGAGTCGTCCAATGGCCTCGCCTCCACCGATTGAATCACGCAAGGCTTCACTGTATGCCTGATTGATGAACCGTCCGGTTTCTTCAGCGCCACCAAACGCACCTGAGCCAAGCGTGGCGTCTACATCTTCAGACGTCGAACCAATCAGGGCAATTTCAAAATCATGGACTACGCCAGAGCCATTGAGGGCAAATCCGTTGATAAACCCTTGATTCATCAGGTCAATCAGCACCGGCGCCAGCCCACACTTGATGACGTGCCCACCGAGTCCAACCAGGACGATTTTCCCCTTCTGACGTGCCTGCCGAACCGCCTGGGCAACAGCTTTCAAGTTCTGAACCGCCAGAATATTTGGCAGGCGTTCAAAAAATTCTCGAAGCGAGCCGCCTGACTGAATGGGTCTGGCCAGATCTTCGACCGAAACTTTGCTTTTGCGTTCAGCGAGTGGATAGGTGGAAAGGTTGGAAAAGTCGAGCGGTTCAAATGGATAACGTGACATAGGACAACCAGGGAATAGGGGATAGGGGACGGGGGATGGGGGATAGGGGATGGAAAGCCACCCTTAATCAGGCTTCTGTTTTTGGAGTGGATCTTCAACCGGGATTTCGTCAGGTTGCAAAAAGATGATTTTTCCGTTCTCCCAGCTTGGCACGGCATTTCCTGCTCGTTTGTGCAGGAGCAAGGCATGGGCGACTGCCTCAGACATAACTGCCTCAAGGTCTATCGTTTCAATTGAAACAGGCTCCAGGTGTTGGTTGGTTTCTTTGGTCATTGACTCATCTCACAGAAGGATTTCCAAAGTTCATTTTTATATATCGTCAAACATCCACAGTTTGCACGATGAGCGATCAGTGCTGGTTGACCAGATTTGGAATTGTCAATAACGGACCAACTGTTCGCCAGCGGTTTATAGAGATCGTGGAAATTCTGGATTCCTCTCAAGTATCGGCGCCGGATGGTTTCTTCCGGAATTGAATGTCCCCCAAGTTTGACTCGGATGGCAACTCGTTCAATGGCCAGTTCACTGCTTTGAAGCCAGAGGAAAATCAAATGAAATCTGTATCCAGTTGTTTTCCATTGACTTATCCGTCGTGCATAGGTTCGACTGGCCAGAGTTGATTCAAAGGCAAAAGACTGATGTTGAGTCGCAAGCTGCTCCAACCGGTTTAATGCAATGCGACCCGCTTCGATTTGAACCTGATCCGGTTCAAAAGCGGAGAGGCCCGAAGCAATCGTGTCCGCGTTGATAAAGTTGGCCAGGTGGAGTTTGTCTCGGAGGAGAAACGGCGCCAGTGTTGATTTTCCTGACCCATTCGGGCCACCAATGACATAGACTGAAGGTGGCAAAGTCATTGCTTTTCAAGGAATTGAAAAAGAAAGCTGTGTTCCTGCCGCAATTCCCAGCGCCTTTGCACGTCCGGCTGGGATTTCCAACACATACTGACCCACGCCTGACCGCCGTGGAATATCGGCATCCGGTGTTTCGGCTGTGGTGCGTGGGACATTTGCCGCCACGCTCGTGACGCGTTTGTCCGCCCCAATGAAAATGATGTCCAGATCAATCAGCGTGTTTTTCATCCAGAAGGTATGTGGCGCTTCACGATTGTAAATAAACAACATACCGCGATCTGGCGCTAAACTTTTGCGCAGCATCAGGCCGATTTCATGCTCAGTCGGTGTGCGGGCCATTTCAACACTGAGTTTGTGCCCATTGGGTAGCGTGAGCGTTGTGGTTGGAAGGTTTTGCTTGCCGTATTGCCAGTCATCAAGTGTGGCTTGTGGAATGATGAAAAACACCCCCAGGGCCAGGAAAAGCAAGCCTCCAACCAGGGCAATAACTTGACGTCGGGAAGATTTCGATGGTTTGAGAGCGGGTCGAACTGCCTTTTTCGATGAATGCTTTTTGGCCATAACTGCACGAGATTTAGGGTTTAGGGTTTAGGGTTCAGGGTTTTTAAGCCAATTGAATTCAAGTATTTTCGATGTTCACCCTGAAACAGATGGCATATTTTCCGTGCCAGATCTACGGTTTCTCCTGTCGCCGGAAGTTAAATTCCGCCAGCAATTTGATGCGAACTGGGACGCCGTTTTGCGTAGCTGGCTTAAATGAATAGCTTTGAATTGCCTGAATCACGGCTTCATCCAACCCATATCCGGCCCAGCGAACGATCCGAATATCTTCAACTTTCCCGGTTGTGCCAAACACAATTTCAGTTTCAATTTTGGCTTCGATACTGGCATCACGGGCAGCTTCAGTGGTGGTTGGGCGTGGACGTTTGAGGAAAATCGGCAAGGTCACATCTTCGGGAACTTCGCCACTTCGCAAGTCAAGTACTGTATCTCCAGAAGAATCATTCAGTTGGGATATTTGCTGTTTCCGAAAGACCTGAAAATCGTGAACCACAACGGTTGCCAGCCGGCTGGTTTCGCAGATGGCTTCTGCCCGGGCATGTTCTGGGAATGGCCCCTGGGCTTTGAGTTCTCGCCACGTCACAAGGGTTCCGGTTCGGGCGTCAATGCAAAACAGACTGAACCGGACTTCAAAATAGGACTCGTTTGTGCTGGTCAGTCGCCTCGCACTCAGCACTCGCCCCTGAAGGTAAAAATCACATCCAAGCGCGGCGCCAAGTTGCCGGGCTTCTTCACGATGTGGGTTAAAGTTGATGGCTGAACCATTCCGAGCGGAAAGGGGAGCTCCAACCAGCGCCGAAGGGAGGACTTCAACACCGCTGGCCTGCAAGCCCTGGCTTAAGGCGGCTTCGAGTGGGAGTGATGGAATCTCCGGCGCCAGTGCCACGGTTTCAAACGGAATAATTCCGGCTTGAAGTGATGATTGTGATGCCCCCTGGGCTGAGCCACTGGTTACCAGCAGCGTTATCACGGCGAAAATCAGGCTCCAAGCATGGTGTCTGGTGAAGTACATTGGTTTGATAAGCCGGAGGTTTGTCGCTGGTAAGAGTGAAAATTATTGGGACGCAGTGGGGATGTGTCAGGAGAATTTTCACTTTTCATTTTTGATTGGACACTTAACTGTTGACAGATGTGCCCGGAGGAATTATTTTTGGCGCTCTAAAAAACACCTCTAATAACCTGGATGTGCTGAGCGGGCGTAGCTCAATGGTAGAGTACCAGCTTCCCAAGCTGGGTGTTGTGGGTTCGAGTCCCATCGCCCGCTCCATTTTATTTCCCTTTCAAACAATCCCCCTGAAATATTTCAGATCACTGCCTGGTCATTCGCACAGGCATAGGAAATATGCTCGCCATTTTTTGAGCGAAGACTTTCGAGTTGAATTCGGACCTGGGCGCCGATGCCCGATGTCTTCAGCCCCAAGCCCGATGTCTTCAGCCCCAACTTAATTCCTCATCGGCATGACCACATAGCGGTAGTTGTAGTCATTCTCACCGTGTGGGCGCAACTGGATTTGCGTGGCTTCATCACGGAATTCGAAACTAATTTCCCCAACATTGACCACTGAGAGAAAATCAAGCAGGTACTGCACATTAAAGGCCAGTGAATAGGTGTCTCCGTCATATGGAACCGGAAGGGCATCAAAGCCTTCGCCGGACCCGCTTGACTGGGCGCTGAATTCGATTTGGCCTTCAGTGATGTTGATTTTTATGGCGTGGGTGACGTCGTCAGCCATGTAAGCGACGCGGCGCAACGTTGCCGCCAGGCGATCTGATTCAAGGATCAGTGCTTTATCATTCGCCTTGGGCATGACCATTTCATAATTGGGGAACTGACCGGCGAGCATTCGTGAGATATAGAGCCGATTGCCAATTTCAAAGAAAATGTGGTTGTCGTCTTTGCCAAATTTGATGATTTCGTCATCGGCATCCCCGGCCAGCTTTTGAACCTCGGCCAGCGTTTTTTTCGGGATCAGCAGTTTGATGCCTTCTTTGGGGGCTTTGAATTCAACGCCTGATTTTTCAATAAAGGCCAGTCGGTGGCCGTCAGTCGCCACGACCCGCAAGGTCGAAGGGCTGAGAATCACCTGGGCGCCGTTGAGGGCAAAGCGGGATTCTTCCTGAGTGGAGGCAAACAACGTCCGGGGAATCATGGCACGTAAGATGGACGCCGGAACCGAAAATTGAGCATCTGGGACGTTGGCCAGTGGCGGAAAGGCTTCCGGGTCAGGGCTTAACAGTTTAAATCTGGAGCGTTCACAGGTCACAATTGCCTGATCGTTGCCATCGGTTTTGACGGTGATTTCAGCGTCTGGAAGACTGCGGACCAGGTCATACAATTTCCGGGCTGGAAGCAGAATGGTTCCTCCGACTCTAACCTGAGCCGGGCAGAGACAGCGTAGCGTTGATTCCAAATCGGTTGCCACCAGGGTCAGCGGCTCACCTTTTTTGGCGCGAATCAACAGGTTTTGAATGATAGGAATGGTGCTTTTCTTTTCCACCACGCCTTGCAGAAAGTTTAACTCTTTCAGAAGGTCAGAGCGATTAACTGAAAATTCCACGGCTGGATTCCTTTTCTTGTGAGCAAAGATACGGTGTGTGGTATAGTTGGTCGCCATTATGATTGAGCCATTGGCGAGATGCAATCCTAACCCCAATCCCCTTGGACGGGTGTTTGACTGACACCTTTCATTTTCTCTCTTGCTTTAAGCCTCAAATGATATGACCCCCACCTCATCGAATGATACCTTCCCCTTATCGTCGAGAGGCAGTCATCCGTTTCTTCAAAAAATCAGTTCCTGGTATCAATCTGCTCCAGTGTTGATTGCGAGTGGTGTGTTTCTGGCATTGATTCTGGCCGTCTTTGGGGGCTCACTCAACTATGCGATGCTGGAATATGACTCTTCGACCTACATCCTGAAAGATGAAGCCATCCGCACCATCTCCTGGAAGAATGTCCACCAGATTTTTACGACCAATTATTTTGTCAATTACAACCCGCTGCACCGCATTTCCTATATGTTGGAGTATCCTTTGTGGGGAAGCTCACCGGCTGGATACCGGGTCACAAACTGGCTGTTGCATTGGGTAAGCTCTTCATTGTGTTTTATTTTTTTTCTTCAACTGACCCAACACCCTGTTTCAGCCTGGTTCCTGGCGGTGTGTTTTGCGATTCATCCCAGCCGGATTGAGAATGTGGTCTGGCTGGCTCAACGCAAAGATGTGCTTGCCGCCGCGTTTGGGTTTGCGGCCTTGTGTTGTTTTCAGCAATGGCAGTTGTCATCAACCCGAAAACAGAACGGATACTGGTACGCGTTCACGCTTGTGATGTATTGGGGGGCCCTGGCTTCAAAGGCGCAATGGGTTCCTCTGTGTCTCATTTTCTTATGTTTGGATTGGTATAAAGGTTCTTTGAGCCGCAGCCGAATGTGGGCCTACATACCATTCTTTGGATTAACCGGTTTGTTCAGTTGGTGGGCATATCAGGCGCAAATTCTCGAAACACAATTCCGAACCGCTTTTTCATTGAAGGAATGGCTTAATTCACCCGCTCGTGATATCGCAATTTATTTCAAACTGACATTCTGGCCAATTGATTTATATCCGCGAACACCGCCAATGCCCTTTGTGGCCTGGCAGGCGGCGATTGGGTGGGGAGTTCTTTTGATTTGGGGAGGCGTGGCCTGGAAGAAGTGGTCGCAGAATCGCGCCCATGCTTTTGGACTTGCCTGGTTTTTACTCTTTTTATCGCCGATGTTAAACCTGGTGCCAGGCATGCTGATTGCAAACGACCGCTATCTGTATGTTTCCATTCTGGGTCTGTTTTTCCCTGGTGCGCTTTGGCTTGGTCGGCAGTCGTCAGAGTGGGGAATCAGTGGGATTGTCCTGACTGGAGTTTTATGTGGGATTTTAACGCTGAGTTATTTGCCAGTTTGGAAAGATGATCTCTCCCTTTGGTCAAATGCTGTCACCCATAACCCAACGAATGTGAGAGCCCTTCACAACCTGTTGTCGGCAGCTCAGGTGCGCAATGAATCAGAAACTCAGTATGTGCTCCTTCGACAGCTCGTTGGATTAGAACCCCACAATCTGGAATATCGAAAGGGTTTGGGGGTTTGGGCGTACCGGTTCCAAAATTATCAGGAAGCGGCTGAAAACTTAGCTTATTCATACAGGCAGGATCTTCATTTTCAAGAAGATGCGTCAAACTGTTTTTTGTTGGGGTACTCATTGCTTGTGACACAGCGTCCAAAAGAATCCTTGGAACCATTGATGCAGGCCATAAAAGGAGCTCCCCAAAACCCTCAATACTGGTACACTTTAGGTGATGCCCGATTGGCCCTGGGTCAATCAGTCGAAGCCCTTGAATGTTACAATAAGGTTTTGAAGCTGGATCCCAACCAGCCTCAGGAAGTCAAATCAAAAATTACCATGCTTGAGCAGTCTCTCCACCAGGTCCCCCATCAGACCAAACTGCCCAGGTCACATTCTTAATCCTTGATTGACGAAGGTCTCACTCCTTCAAGTCAATTTTGCCAGTCATCTATTTGGGTGAGATGTTTATGATTCTTGTGATTGATAACTATGATTCTTTCACCTACAACCTGGTTCAGTATCTGGGCGAACTGAATCCAAATATTGAAGTTCATCGCAATGACCGGATTACGTTGTTTGACATCAATCAGAAAAGCCCATCTCACATCGTGATTTCATCTGGGAGTGGTCACCCTCAGCGGGCGGGTGTGACGGTTGAGGCGGTTCAAACCTTTGCTGGGCGGATTCCAATTTTAGGCGTCGGGCTCGGAATTCAGGCCATTGCGGTTGCTTTTGGTGGAAACGTCGCCTCCACTCCGGTGATTACACTTGGAAAAACCAGTGAAATTTGTCACGACGGGCGAAGTGTATTTCAGGGCCTTGAATACCGGTTTCGAGCGACTCGATACCACTCGTTGATGGTGGATCGAAATTATATTCCACCGGTGCTTGAGGTTTCAGCCACAACTCCAGATGGCATCATTATGGGATTGCGGCACCGTCAGGCCATTTGTGAAGGCATCCAGTTTCACCCGGAATCAATTATGACGTTGCCTGGTAAAGTGTTGATTCGGAACTTCTTAAATCTATCGACCACCTGATCTTTTGCTGGTTGCTGGCAACTATTCCCATACTCCCCAATTTGTCTTGCTATGCCATCATATGGGCGACTGCTGAACTCCCTGGCCTTTTTATTCTTTCTCATTGTGTTTGGCACGGTCACCTTTCACTTGTTGGAAGGTTGGTCAATGCTCGACTCCCTCTATGTCACGGTCATTACCCTGGCGACCGTTGGCTACGGAGATTTTGTTCCCAAAACCTGGGAAGGCCGGTTATTTACAATCATGTTTGTGCTGGTTGGGGTTGGAGGCGCTGGCTATGTCATTACCACTGCTGCCCAGACGGTGCTTCAGGCAACGCTCAATGCAACGCTGAACCGAAGACGTATGTACCGAGATATCAGTCAGTTAGAATCCCATTATATTATTTGCGGCGCTGGCCGTGTTGGACAACGGCTGGTGAAGGAATTGCAACGTGAAGGGGTTGATTTTCTGGTTATTGAGCGAGATGAGCATCTGGCTGAAAAGCTGATGGAGCAAGGGTGTCTGGTGCTCAATGGTGATGCCACGGATGAAGAGGCCCTCCTTGGAGCACGAATTGAAACGGCTCGGGCCATGGTCTGCTGTGCTTCAACCGATGCTGACAATGTCTACATTACACTGACGGCTCGGGGGCTGAATGAAAAAATCTATATCGTGGCTCGTGCCAATGAGGAATCAGCGATCTCGAAACTGCGCAAGGCCGGTGCCAACCGGGTTGTCTCCCCAGTCATGATTGGCACGCACCAGATGTCGCAGGTTTTATTGCGCCCAGCAGTGGCTGATTTTATCGAGTTGACCACGATGACTGAGGAACTCGATCTGGCGATTGAACAGGTTCAACTGGCCACTGATTCTCCGCTGGCTGGAAAGAAACTCAAAGATTCAGGGATCCGGAGTTCGCTCAACATTATTGTCGTAGCTGTCAAACGTGGCCAAAGTGAAATGATTTTTAACCCGTCAGGCGATACGGTCTTCCATCCAGATGATTGTCTGGTGGTGATTGGTGATCAAAAAGGACTCTCGCAACTGGTTCAAATGGCATCACCTGGATCAGGAAAACCGCCGGGGCGCTATCGGAAGAAATAGCGAGCAGTGTGAAATAGTGAATCGTGAAGTAGCGAAAGAGTGAGAAACAATGAGTTTAGGGGTTGATAGACCCCAATCTGAGACGCACTGCTGAGCTATTTCGCTCAGCGCTCTTTTGTAAACCGCAAAAAAAACTTGGCAGGATATAAAAGTTATATTACAGTGTAATCAGCTTCCTGATTCTTATTCCCATTCCAACCTATGTTGTCTCTCACCTTTCAACCCTTAACGGTGGAAAACTGGGCTGACTTTGAATCCTTATTTGGTGAACGTGGCGCTTGCGGCGGTTGCTGGTGTATGTGGTGGCGGCTGAAGCGGGCACAATTTGATCTCCAAAAAGGCGAAGCAAACAAAGCCGCTATGAAGGAAATCGTTGCGACCAGCCAGGTTGCTCCGGGGTTACTGGCCTATGTTGACCAGACACCTGTTGCCTGGTGTGCCATTGCGCCACGTTCAGATTACCCATCCCTGGAGCGGTCACGCATCCTTCGACGTGTGGACGATACACCGGTCTGGTCGGTCACGTGTTTGTTTGTCGCCAAACCCTATCGCCGCCAGGGGGTAACGGTGGCTTTATTAAAAGCTGCTGTTGAATATGTTTGTGCCCAGGGTGGGAAAGTTGTGGAGGGATATCCGGTGGAACCTCAAAAAGATTCCATGCCGGACGTGTTTGCCTGGACCGGTCTGGTTTCGGCGTTTCGTAAAGCCGGCTTTCACGAATGCCTGCGCCGGTCAACTTCCAGGCCGATTATGCGCTTTACCATCAATGAACAAGAACCATAACCTTTTGATTTGAGGAGACTTCTTATGTTTCAAGCCATTGCTGATTTTGAAAGAAACTGGAATTATGAACGCGATGCCACAGCCAAAGTATTGAAAGCACTCACTGATGCGTCACTGGCCCAGGCCGTGTCCCCCCAGGATCGCACCATTGGCCGGATTGCCTGGCACATTGCTCAAACACACCCGGAAATGTTGGGCCATACCGGATTGACCATTGATGGACCCGCCGTGGATGCCCCGGTTCCCACGACGGCTGCTGAGATTGTGGTGGGCTATGAATGCGGATCGGCGTCGGTGCTAGAGCAGGTAAAAGCCAATTGGACCGATGAGACCTTGCAGCAAACCGATAATATGTATGGTGAAGTCTGGAAACGTGGCTTTACCCTGATGGCGCTGGTGTGCCACGAAGTTCATCACCGTGGGCAACTCACTGTGTTGATGCGTCAGGCCGGGCTGAGTGTCCCTGGCATCTATGGACCAGCTCGCGAAGAATGGTCGGCGATGGGAATGGCTGCACCGGCAATCTGATTGAATAAAGCATTGAAAATGAGGAATGAAGAAATACCTGGATGATGAAAAATCCATAACCTCTTCATTCTTTTTGTTTTTACCCGTTAAAACTGGAGGATACCGATGGCTTTAAATGAAATGCTCCTGCCTGAATTTGATCAAGAAATGGCCAGTACTCGAAAAACGCTGGCTCGGGTACCCGCTGAAAAATTTGGCTGGAAACCCCACGAAAAATCAATGTCAATGGGGGATCTGGCTTCGCACATCGCCCATATTCCATTTTGGGCGGTGAAAACCCTTGAAGTTGAATCACTTGACCTGGCGCCCGAAGGTCAACCACCGGTCAAAAATCCGTCAGCAACTTCATCAGAAGAATTGCTCGGCTGGTTTGATAAAAACGTGGAAGACGCTCGCCAGGCGCTGGCACAGGCTACCGACGAGCACTTTTTGGTTCAATGGTCATTACTGATGACCGGAAAAACCATTTTCACTCTGCCGCGAATTGCAGTGTTCCGAACCATGGTGTTAAGCCATTTGATCCATCACCGGGCGCAACTCGGCGTGTATTTGCGATTGAATGACATTCCAGTGCCCTCGGTGTATGGCCCATCGGCTGACGAAGGCATGATGTGATAGTTTGGGCTAAGGGCTGAGGGCTGAGGGCTGAGGGTTGAAAACCTGATCTTTCGAAAAGCCCCAAGCCCCAAGCTGCCTACCCACCTTTTCCAGCCCTGGACAAAATCTCAGCCACAAAATGTACCAGTTGCCAGACTTCTGAAAACGAAGGCTCTCCCTGAAGTTCAACGTGCCCAATACATTTGCTGATCAAAACATGATTGGCAGGATGAGACGGGATTTCTTTGATCAGCCATTTAGCTTCAGCCACTGGAATGACCGGATCAAGTTCTCCGTGCAGTAAAAAGACCGGAACTGACACCCCGTGAAGCTGACCATTTGGAGATACCAGCTTCATATCAGAGCGCAGGTTTTCAATTTCCTTGAGAAGCTCTGGCGCGAACTGATCAATTTTCCCTTCAAACAACAACTCCATCTTCTTTTGAGATTCCGGGCTCAACGTTGGAAGTTGATTTTTTGCTGCGTCATGTTGCTCCCAAAGCCATAATTTCAGAGTTTCATGAGCCTGGGGAAGGTCTTTCGGTGGAAAGAAATGTGCCAGGTTTGAATAAACTATGATTAAAGGCCCGTAGGGATGAGCTGTCAGTTTCTGGATGCTGCTATCAGGTAAAGGAATTTGATTTGTCGCAAAGAATTGGGCGACTCTGGCCAGGTCGTGGTGGCCTCCAACTGAAACGACATAGTGAATGGATGATTTGTATCTGACGTCCCCGGCTGCCAGAAGTGCCAATCCACCAGCAAAGCTCAATCCCATCAGTCCAACGCTTGATTGACCAAGTTTCTGGCTCAAAAATTGAGTGGTTGTGCCAATGGTCTGAATGGATTGAGGACTGATATGGTAGTCAGCCAGTTCTGTAATCTCAGGGGTCAGCACCATCAGGCCGGTTGTCGAGAAAGCACGGGCGAAAGCCATCAACCTTGGTTCATCCATCCCCAACCGATGAACACCATGAATTAAGACCATTCCTGGTCCAGAAGAAACATTTTGAGGCGCATACAGCCGGGCTCGTATCGGATGACCGGTTTGGGGATCCGGAAAAGTGAGAACGGTTTCAACAATTGGGGGATGGGTACTGAGGATTGGGGAATCAAGGAAGGCAATTTTTGCCATTTTGACAACCAGTCTCGCGGCCCGGAAATGAACTGATACGGGTTGCCAGATCAACAATCCAACAAGAAAAAGAGCCCCGCCTGTCAGCATGAGCCGACGTTTTTGCAGGAGCGGACGAACCGTGATTTTCATAGCAGTCCTTGCATGAGGATATGATAGATTAGGCTCAGACACAGCATAAATAACATTCCTCAACAGGCAATTAAATCACTTTGATAGATAATTTTGCGTCACAATCCGATTTAACCAACGGGGTCAGTATTGTCATTCCCTCGTTTAACGGTCAGCACCTGTTAAAGCGGTTTCTTCCATCGGTCATTCAGGCAGCCGAAGTCTATGAACAACAGTCTGGAGCGCCAACCGAGATTATCATTGTGGATGATGGAAGTCAGGATGAAACGGTCAACTGGTTAACCCGTCACTTTCCAAACCGGGTTTTGTGCCTGCCGCAAACTCACAATCGTGGGTTCAGTCCAACGTGCAATATCGGATTTGCGGCGGCGCGATTGCCGCTGATCTGGTTGCTCAATAATGATATCGAAGCCACCCCAACTGCCCTTATCTGGCTGGTTCGCCATTTTCAAAACCCGGACGTTTTTGCAGTCGGAAGTCGGGCCTACCGTTTGAGTCCAGATCTGAAACCAACCACCGAAATTGACGGGGCAGGCCGGGTTGGCGAACTGGTTCGAGGATTTTGGAAAGTGTATCGCAGTTATGACCTGCTTCCAGAATATAACCGCGAGATCAACAAACCCCTCTTTACAATGATGGCCAGCGGGGGGTATGTCCTCTTTGATGCGACAAAACTGAAGCGTATTGGAGGGTTTGAGGAACTTCTGGCTCCATTCTACTGGGAAGATGCTGAGTTGTGTTATCGGGCCTGGAAGCGAGGCTGGCAGGTGCTCTATGAACCGGAAAGCCTGGTCTATCACCAGTCAAGTGCCACGATTCCAAAGCATTTCGAGGCCAAAACCGTCAATGTCATTGCGACGCGCAACCGGATGATCATGCATTGGATCCACCTGCATGATCCGTGGATGTGGGTTTCACATCTTGGAATGACAGCTTTGCTCCTTGTGCGCGATCTGATTTCAGGCGGCAAATATCAGGACATTCAGGCTTTTCAACAAGTCTGGCAGATGCGAAAGAAAATCTGGAACCGGCGGCAGGAAGAACGCCAGTCAGCCGTCCGAACTGATCGCGAAATCCTCGATCTTTTGAAAGAAGTAACTCAGCGTCAGGGAGTAGTGACCTATAAAAATGCCGAAGAGTATGCAGCTTTTCTGGAAAAGGCCAACCCGGCAGGGGACAGGGGGACAGGGTGACAAGGTGACAAGGTGACAAATGACAGAGTGACAGAGTGACAGGGTGACAAGGTGACAAATGACAAGGTGACAGAGTGACAAATGACAGGGTGACAGAGTGACAAGGTGACTGGGTGACAAGGTGACAGGGTGATCAATGAGATTTCATTTTTATTGTCACCTTGTCACCCAGTCACCTTGTCATTAAACCACCAGCCACTGATGGTGGGCCGGATCAACCTTCAGTTCACGATGGAGACGGTCAATCAGGTCCCAGCCATAGCGGGTCAGAAACGGAAGCAGGTTCAGTTCACGTTCCTGTTTGGCATTATCTGGATAGAGCGCAGCCACGGCCCGTTCGATTTGCCGTCGGGTTGCTTCTTCAGCTTGAGACCGACTGTTCAAGAACCGATTTTGTAAATGATTGAGTTGATAGAGGATCTTTTCCCGACTTTGAACCAGTGCTTTGGCCAGCGTTGGATCCTGCCGGTCAAGTGAAGTCTGCAATTTATCAAGCTGGGTATTGAACAGGGTTTCAGTTTCGGTAAACAGCTCCGCCGTGCTGCTATCCAGAACTTCAGTTAAGATCCGGCGCATCAAGGTTTGTTCGCCGTTCACCACATCAATCACAGAAAATTGAAATTTCTCAAGGGTTTTCAGATGACGCCGCTCAACCAGCGTCATTCCGGAACGCGGCCACCGAACCGGCGCGGTTCGCTTGAGATGATCATAAATTGGCTGGGATTGCGCCAGATAGGCCAGTTCAGCCGGTCCAACGACCTGGGCGACGGTTGGCAACAGCACGTCTTGAACAACTGGCCGGAGCAGGGCATTTGGGGTAATGCGCAAGGGGTCAGATTCAAAAATTGCACTGAGTTCTTCAGTCGAAAACTGATGCTGGTCGCCGCTGGCGCTTTTGGTTTGGAATCCGTCGGGCGTTTGAATCAGAGATGTTCGGGTTTCGTTAAGTTCAACAAACACAAGCGATTGATTTACATCGGTTTTCACCTGCGCATGGTAGCCAGTTTCAATCAGGGCCTGACTCTGGCGGTGAATGGCACTGGCTAATTCCTGACGGTTTCTGATTGCAGCTTGAAACACCTGATGGGTTGCGGCTTTGAGTCGAGCGTCACGTGGGTCAATGACAATCAATCCATATTTTGAAAATAGCCGGGTCATCCATCGGGCAAACGCATCGCACCAGCCAACCCCTGTTTGGTATGCGTCACGCAAATCAGTCAGAATTCCAGCCGTAAAATCAGTCTCTGGGAGCGCTCCGACCAGTGCTTCCCAGGACTGATCAATGGTGGGTTCAATCGTTCGTTTTCCGACCGGAGGTTGTGACACGGTGGAATCCTGATATGGAATTTTCACCAGTCCGCCATCACGACCAAACAAGATAGTGTGATTGACCTCGGCAAAGTCATGATCTTCACTGGCAATCCAAAAAACGGGGACGGCTGGTGTTCCCGCCTGTGTGAGCTGGTCAGCCAGATGAATTATCGTCAAGGCTTTATAGACACTCAATAACGGCCCCCCAAACAACCCGGCCTGCTGCCCGCCGACGATTGCCACCGTGCGTTGATTGCGCAATTTGTCAATTTGAGCGAAGGTGTGTGGTGTGGCACCCCAGCTCCGGTTTTGTTCGAGTAAAACTTCGACCAGGGTGTCACGTTCGGGATGCTCCGCCGCAATACCTGGCGCCAGGGTGGCCAGATGGTGAACGGAAAGTGTTTGCGAGGAAAAACCAGGGAAGAATGCCGCAAGCTGGTTAGAGCCATTCAAGTAATCAAGAAAAAGCCGGGAATTTCCGGGGAATTCCTGGTGATGAGTGAAAAAACAGACAGAATCAGTTGAAACAAGGGATGGGGCTGTCACAGAATTTTTCTCCGGCTGGTAAAAATTGAAGGTGTCGCCCGTGGTCGGCTGTTCCTGGAAAGGCTTGAAGTTGAAAAACTTATTGAGACTGGAAAGCCTGAATTCACCTGGCGAGTGCAGAATCGAATTTCCATCATACGGAAAATTTCTAAAAATCGGCGACCACTTTGCCGATCTGAAAAATCACACACCAATTGATCAGGCAACTTCCACGAGTTGGAACTCCGTTTCAGAAGAAAATTCATTGAGGAACAGGTGGCTTATGGGGACTGAGTATCTGTCAATGGACAGCAACAACTATGGGGTTGGCCCGTCTGAGCATGAGGTCACGTTGCGCTTGCCGGGAAATGTGGAGGTTGTACGAAGCCGTTTGAGCCGGGCGCTGGAAAAAATGGGGTATCAGGTTCAGGAAGAACACCCGCTTATTGCCAAACGCAAAGCCCAGGGCGGAGGCGAAAGCTACACCTCAAGCAATATTTTGGATTACTTCACCAAACTCCATGTGAGTCTCAAGGCTTCAGGCGAAAATGCCACGTTGGCGACCTTCAATTATTTGATCGGTCATCCAACTATGACCAAAGCCGATAAACAGGTGATGAATCGCGAAGCGGAAGCGATTTGTGCCTGGGCCCGGCATACTGATTTGATTGGAAACTGTGTTACTTGCGGAACAGAATTTACAACAGATTCACGATTTTGCCGTCGGTGTGGAACGCCGGCGGTTGAATCCACTCCAGCGGAATTTGAGGTGTTACGGCTGACTTCAAAGGGGGCCATGGCTCACGACAATCTGCTGGTTGGCCTGATTTCGATTGGGATCTCACTCTTTTTTCTGTGTTTACCATTGCTTCCAGGGATTACGCTCAAGCCGAAGGCCGTTATTTTGTTTGAAATTCTGGCCTTGCTGGGCGGGGTGATTGGGTGGGTGTGTGCGCTCAACGGGATGCGTCATTTGCGTGAGGGAGTTCACCCAAAAGAACCCACTGAACTCAAAGACTTTCGGCGGTCAACTGAGCCTATCCAATATGCGCTTCCCAGTCAGACCAACCGCCTCGAAGTCAACCCAATCGTGCCTCCATCCGTAACCGAAAGCACAACCGAGTTGCTTGACGACGGAAAATCACCGATTCCGATTATTCGCCGTCGTGATACCAACTGATGGCAAAGTGACAGGGTGACAAAGTGACAGGGTGACAAGGTGACAGAATGACAGGGGGACAAGGGGATAGGGTGACAAGGTGACAAAGTGACAAGGTGACAAGGTGACCAAGGTGATCAACCATAAAGAAAGAGCCGATCACCTGGTTTTTCCAGGTTGAATTGACTGGTTACAGAAAAATTTGGACAGTCCCTTTTGTCTGGTATCTTGTCACCTTGTCACCTTGTCACTTTGTCATTCGGTCACTTTGTCATCAATCATCCCTTTGCCTGTTTCTGCTTTTCTTCGACCTTTTTGAGTTGTTTTCCAGCCTTTTTGAAGAGTTCGCTTTCAGGGAATTTTTCAATCAATTCGCCATAGCGGCTTTTCGCTTCGTCCAACTCTCCGTTGGCCAGGTACGACTCAGCCAGATAAAACAACACCTGATCGAATCGTGAATACTGCGGGTAGATCTCAACAATCTCGACCAGCCGACTGATAGATTGCTTGTATTTTTTCTGCCCCAGATAGTATTTGGCGACTTCAACATTCTTCGACGCCTTCATTTCCAGTTCCGGATCGCGCGTTCCATATTCCTCAAGTGGATTTTGCGCATTGGACTGTGCGAAAGTACTTGACGTAAAGCCACCAATCAAAAGGCTTGCCGTGAGTGCAACCAAAATGAGTGCGAGTTGAAAAATCTTCACAATAAAAACTCCCTAAAGATGAATGAAGAATTGAGAATGAAGAGATGAGGCAGATTTGTGATTTATTGAACCGTTGCATCAACTGGAAAATGGTTCCAGTTTGCCCCTAATTCTTCATTCTTCATTCTCAATTCTCAAAGCTGCCCTGACCAGGCACTGACCGTTTCCAGCAGTGCTTGATAAGCCGGGTCAGAATAGCGTTCCAGGTGAAAGACAGGTGCGTAGTCAGGTAGGGAAGCACCCATGACGTGAGCGGCCAACAGTTCGGCGGCAGCCTGTGACGCCATAATCCCAAACCCGGAAAGTGCCCCGATGACATACAGTCCCTGGATGGGAAGCGGGCCGATCAACGGGCGATTTTCACTGGTTTTACAATAAAGGTTATTACGATTAAATCATAGGAACCCAGGGTGTGATCCGAACTCGAAAATTGTGAAGGGCGGCACAAACTTCCATCACCAGATCCCGAACCCCCTCGCCCTGTAACCGAATCTGTTCCTTGACAATCCGACA
>JACQXX010000086.1 GCA_016208495.1 Acidobacteriota bacterium
GTTTGAGAGATCTTGTCAAGTGTATTTGGTTCTTTTTGAGTTATTTGTAAAGAGTTCTTCTCAAGGTTTTTGCAGACTGAAATACCTGGGTTTGGTCTACTGACTACTGACTACTGACTTATCAACTACTGACTACTGACTACTGACTTATCAACTACTGACTACTGACTTATTTTAATTGTTCTGCCCGTGCAGTTTCAGGACTTCAAACACGATGTCGGCTGATTGATAGAAATCATCAATCGACATGTATTCTTTGACCGTGTGGATGTTATGCATTCCGGTGCCAAGATTGGCGCATTCGATCCCTTTGCGATTAAAGATGTTTGCGTCACATCCACCACCAGTGGGTAACGGTTCGCAATCGTGCCCGAGATTGTGTGCTGCCTGTTTGACCAGTTTGACAATCATCGAATCATCGGCCAGGTCCATGCGGTGATAGTCGCGCTCAATGTGTTTCTCAAGCCGGGCTTTGACTGTGTGTCCATCACTGGTCACTTCGTGGTGGGACACCGCTCGTTCCAGGCATTCAACCATGTGTGCCGTCTGGGTTTCGAGTTTGTCGTCATTGTGGCTCCGCGCTTCACAGTACAGGTCCACCCGGTTGGGGACGACGTTGACCGCGACCCCGCCATTGATGGTGCCGATGTTGGAGGTTGTCTCGTGGTCAATGCGTCCAACCTTCATTTCGGCAATGGCTTCGGAGGCAATCTTGATAGCGGAGATGCCTTTTTCCGGGCAGACGCCGGCGTGGGCTTCAAGGCCGTAAATGGTAAACCGCATTCGGTTTGAAGACGGTGCTTTCGTGATTAAATGACCAGGGTCGTCGCTATCAAGCACCAGTCCGAATTTGGCGCTCACCCGATCAATTTCGCAGTTTTTTGCACCGAGTAACCCGACCTCTTCGCAAATGGTAAAGACGATTTGAAGATCGCTGTACGGAATATTCTGTTCCTGAAGCGTGCGGATACATTCCACAATAATTGAGCATCCGGTTTTGTCGTCGCCACCAAGTACCGTTGTTCCATCCGTGCGAATGATGTTGCCTTCTCGAATCGGCTTCACCCCTTTTCCTGGGACAACTGTATCCATATGCGAGGAAAGGAAGAAAGGCGGAGCATTTGGGTTGGTGCCCTTGAAATGGACAATGACATTGCCAGTATTTCCACCCACTTTTTCACCGGCATGGTCAATGTAGACCGTTCCTCCCAAAGCTTCACAGTCAGCCTTGAGTTTCATTGCCACATCGTGTTCTTCGCGTGAGTGGCTATCAATTTGGATGAGTTCCAAAACGTGATTGAGCATGCGTTCGCGATTGATCATAAGCGGAGGAATTCCTTTAAAGAGGTGAAAGGTGAATTATGCCGGGTTCAGGGTTCAGGGGTTTCGGATTTGGTTTTGTTTGGGTTTTCGCCGCCTCGCGGTGGCTGAATTGAGGCAGGTCGTTCACGGCCTGGTCGAGGATGCAGCAACCGTTCAACCGGGCAACCGCCAATCAGGTGGTCCTCGATGATTTGTGGGGCGTCTTCAAGTGTGACGCCAGCATACCATGTTCCTTCCGGATAGGTGACAATCGTTGGGCCGTGTTCACATTGGGCCAGGCAGCCAGATTTGTTGACACGGATTTTTTCGTGTAGCCCGGCCTTTTTCATGCCGGTTCGCAATTCCTGCCAGATGGCTTCGCTGCCGTGTGTTGGGCAGACTTTTCCGAAAACACAGACAAAGACATGTTTTTCAAAAAGACTCATAATCTGTGAAAACACCGTCGGTCAAAGTAAACTGGTTGAATCGGGATGCACCTTTGGAAAAAACCCGTGATTGGCGCACCAAGAAGAGTTTGTTTCAGTACCGAAATTTGTATAGATTAGCAAGGCTTCCTGAGAAGTTCCGGGCGAGAACCTGGAAGATTTTAAAAGCATACCCTGTTTTTTCAGCCAGTACTTCAAAAAGTGTTTCTTAAACCCTGAATTGATGTTCGATGACATTCTATGGCGAATCAAAAAGACCAACCACCCATTTTTCGAGCGAAACGCAGATTGCCTGATTCACCCTTGCGGATTGATCCTCTGGATTTACCAGCCCGACCACCTAGTTTGAAAGTCAAACCAAAGTCAGTTCCAGTTGAGGAAAAAACGGAAGGAGCCTTGGAGGTTCGCACAAAGCCGGAAGAAACTGCTTTAGCAGATCCGCTTGAAAACCGTCAAGATCTTGCGAAGAAAACATCCAAAGTCAAATGGGGTGTTGGAATTGGGCTGGCATTAGGGGCTGCCACCGTCGGTGGGTTTTTACTCTTTCGAATGCTCAACCGCATGAAGGTCGAGGGATTGGAAAACATTCCTGAGTCGCACGAAAACGTGCTCTATTGCCCAAATCATTCTTCGTTGCTCGATAACTTTGCGCTGGGGGTTGGGCTCTACATCCCACGCATGTTTTTCAACCCGGAGTACATTCCGATCAATCTGGCGGACCGCAAAAACTTCTTTGGTGATCCTGCCTCACGTCGGTTCAAAGATCGGGTCTTGCGCATCCTCGGTGAATATTTCTTCAAGAATTTGCGCACCTTTCCAGTTGACCGGGGCAAAGGTGGCCTGGAGCAGGTTGAACAGTGGGTGGAAATGCTCAAGTCCAATATCGTGATTGTGTTTCCGGAAGGAACACGCTCGCGCACCGGAGAAATCGGACGCGGAAAAGCTGGGGTTGGCAAAATGATTTGTGATGCCCGCCCAACTGTGGTGCCGATTCGGTTGATTGGGACCGATGAAGTTCTGGGCGTCGGAACCCTGGTGCCCAACGTGTTTCGAACCGTGCGAATAGTGATTGGAAAACCACTCAATCTCGATGAGTTAATGCCGGATCCGCTCCCCGAAGATCCAAAGGAACAACTTGATTATTACCGTGGGGTTGCCAATCGAGTGGTCGAAGCAATTCGGAACTTGACCCCTGGCCAAAAACTCCCGTTTGACCGGCACGAGTAGGAATGAAGAATGAAGAAACCATCAAGTGGTTAGTGGTTAGTGGTCAGTGGTTAGAAATCAATATTTTCGAAGAAGCACCAGTCACCAACCACTAACCACTAACCATTAACCACTAACCACTCATCACATTCTTCATTATGATCCTGTATCTGGTTGGGTTTATGGGAAGCGGCAAATCTACGATTGGGAGCGCTTTGGCTGAAAAGTGGCAGGTTCCACTCATTGATCTGGATGCTGAAATTATTCGGACTGCCGGGTGCTCAATCCCGGAAATATTTGAACGCGAAGGCGAATTGGGATTTCGTCACCGTGAACGGGACGCGCTCCAGGCGGTTTGTTCAACCAGAATGACCCGTAACCCGTCACTTCGTCGTCAGCCGGAGTGCATTATTTCACTCGGCGGCGGGGCGTTTATCCAGGAGGCCATTCGCCAGCAGATTGCCCGCACTGGTATTTCCATCTGGCTGAAAGCTGATTTTGAAACCTGTGCGGCGCGATTGCGGGAAGCCACTGACCGACCCCTTTTTCAATCACCGACGACGGCTCGCCGTTTATTTGATTCCAGATTGCCGGTTTATGCGCTGGCAGACATTCATATTGAAACCAGTGGACAACTCATTTCCGCCATTTGCGGTCAGATTGAGCAGGCGCTCCAATTACAATAGCTCCATAATTTTGGCTCAAAGAATTCAGAATTCACCCTTCATTCTCCTCATCACTGGTTTGACCGATAGCACAATGGGTGATCGTTGTACTAAAATTTTCCCCTCAACCTACATTGAAGTAAAGGAATAGGGCTCACCTTACATGAAGTTATCCACGCCTTTGACCTCCGCAGTCCTCTTTTCAGTGGTGATGGCACCCTCTGTCACAGCAGCGACTCAAAAGCCAACCAAAACCGCATCGCCAATCCAGCGCCCAACGCCGGAAGCCCCGACGCCACGTGAACAGCGGATGCGTTCGTATCTGCTCTATCTGCAGGCACGTGATTATGAAGCCCAGGGCGATTACCCCAAAGCCATCAACGCCTACAAGGAAATCATTCAACTTGACCCACAGGCAGCCGCTCCCCATATTTCGCTCAGTGAGATTTATTTTCAAAACCGCAATTTAAAGGATGCTGAAACCGAAGCCCGTCAGGCAGTGTCGCTGGAACCTGAAAATCCGGCTGGTCGGCGGTTACTAGGCAATATTCTGGCGGTTCAGTCGTTGTCAGGTGTGCTGAACAAAGAAAAAGTCAATGAAGCGATTCTCCAGTTTCAGGAAGTTGCCCGATTGGATAAAGCTGATCCAGAAGTCTATCGAATTATGGGACGGCTCTATCAGGCGACCGGAGACGCTGACAAAGCGATTGAACATTTCCAGAAATTGATGGGAAGCGGGGTTGCCAAAGGCCCGGATTTTGAACTGATGGCCCGGCTCTATTATGAAAAAGGCCGATATCGCGATGCCGCTCAGGTGGCGCGTCAGGCATATATTTTAAGCGATCAAAATCTGCGACTGGGCGCGTTGCTGGCTCAATCGTTGCTTCGTTCTGGGCAAACCACCGAAGCGCTTGAAGTCTATCAGCAGATTTTAACCGATAACCCCAACCAGCCTGAATTGCTGCTTGATTATGCCGAAACCCTGATGCTGGCCGGAAAATACCCGGAAGCGCTGCAAGGTGCCCAGAAAATCCTGGAAATGGATCCGACCAACGTTCAGGCGTTGAGCATTCTGGCCCAAACCCAGCGCCGGAGCGGACGACGCGAAGAAGCCGTCAAAGTACTGGAACAGGCACTCAAAGGTCAGGATGTGACCGAAAGCCTGCAGTTGCAGTTTGAACTGGCCGAAACACTGATTGAACTGGGTCGGGTCGAGGATGGCGTCAAAGCCTATCAACGAGCGCTCAATGCATTATTGAATCCGGACGGAACCGTAGGCGAACGCGATAAACGCAATGCTGGCGTTATTTTACGACGCATTGCCATGGCCTATCGTGATGCTGATCAACGGGCCAAGGCGGTCGAAACCTTTGCCTATATGCGCAAAGTTCTGGGCGACAAAGACACGCTGCCGGATGCGATGGAAATTGATCTGTTGCGTTCTGAAGGCAACCACGCGGAAGCCTTGAAAATTGCCCGTGATGCCCAAAAACGATTCCCAACTGATCGTCAGTTTAAGTACCTGGAAGCCTTTTCATTGTCCAAGTTAGGTGAAGTAGACAAGGCGGTTGAACTTTTAGAGAAGTTGCTTGGCAGCAATGCCGAAGATGCTGATGTGTACCAGACACTTGGTTCGCTTCTGATGGAGGTTGGGCGGTTGGAGGAAGCTGAAAAATCAGCCCGTCGTGCCCTGCAATTTGACCAGAAAAACACCGAATCCCTGGTCTTGCTGAGTTCAATCCAGGACCGGCGCAAGATGTACAAGGAATCAGAAGAGACATTGCGGCAGGTTCTGGCGATTGACCCCGATAACCCAACGGCTTTGAACAATTTGGGGTATTTTCTCACTGAACGCGGCGAAAAACTCGACGAAGCACTCCTCTTGATCCAGCGCGCGGTCAATATTGACCCAACCAACAGTTCTTTCCTGGATAGCCTTGGCTGGCTCTATTTCAAACGCAACCAGTATGATCAGGCCCGTCAGTACATCGAACAGGCGATTGGGTACGATGGCCGAAGCGCCACCCAGCACGATCATCTGGGCGATGTCTATGAGAAGCTTGGAAAGCTGGATCTGGCACGTGAAATGTGGAAAAAAGCAGTTGATATGGCGACAGACCCGGCTGAAATCGAGCGGATCAAAACCAAATTGAATGCGTCACAAGCCAGCCAGAAAAGTCCAAATAAGTGACAATCAAAATTACTCCGTTGCGGAAAAGCCGGTTTTCGCCCGGATGGGCGACGGAAAGTAGCCGGTGGGCAGCCTGCTTTGGGGCGCACGCACCGGATGCGGACCGCGAGGCGGTGATCCGGTGGTAGCTCGCCGTAGCCGAGCGACCACCAGCTACTATCCATCGTCCTCCGGACGGGGAATATCCAACCCAGGTGATCTTTCCGCAACGGAGTGCATTCTTAATTCCTTCCTTGACTGGGCGAAATAGTCCGAACCAGGAATTTTCGGATCTCTTCCAACACTAGCAACACGACTGGCAATGCCGCCAAAAAGAGCCAGTGTGAACCACTGAGCGGTGCTGTGCCAAAGACGTGAGCCAGCGGCGGCAGGTAAATCATCGCCAGCAAGAGTCCCAGCTCGACCGCAACCCCTCCGAGCAAAAAGCGGTTCCTCAACAATCCCAGTTTCAAAACCGATTGACTTGAACTCCGGCAGGCAAAGACATTTCCAACCTGTCCGGCCACAATTCCAGCCAGTGTCATGGTGGTGGCCAGCGTGTAAACCAGTCCGCTGTTTTCCATTGGCATTCCAGGACGCCAGCCAGCCAGAGAGTACACCCAAAAGAATCCAACAAAACCAAACGCCGCTTCGATCATGCCGAACCACAGGTAGGCCCGAATGAGTGTTGAAATATTGAGTAGTCGTTCCTGCCGTGAGCGCGGAGGCCGGTGCATCGTGTCGGATTCTGGTGGCTCGGCACCGAGTGCAATTGCTGGCACTAAATCTGTGCCAATATCAATTGCCAGAACCTGCATAATCGTCAACGGAAGCGGAATTCGAAAGAGAATAAAGGCAACAAAGGGCATCATTTCGGCGCTGTTGCTGGCAAAGATATAGGTCACAAATTTCCGAACGTTTTCATACACGGCCCGTCCTTCGCGGATGGCTTCGATGATACTGGCAAAGTTGTCATCGGCCAGAACGATATCTGCCGCTTCGCGAGCCACATCGGTGCCATTCATTCCCATGGCCACCCCAATGTCGGCCCGTTTGAGCGCCGGGGCATCATTGACCCCATCACCTGTGACGGCAACGACTTCTCCGCGCTGCTGAAAGGCTTCGACCAGCCGGAGTTTATGTTCCGGTGTGGCACGAGCAATCAACACATTGGGGTTATCAAGCAGGTGAAGCAGTTCTGGTTTCGACGTGTGGTCAAGCTGGTCGCCAGTGATGACTTGAACTTCGCCTTGATACATCCCAATTTCCTGGGCGATGGCGGCGGCAGTCAGACCATTGTCACCTGTGACCATGACGACCTGAATCTGTGCCTCTCGACAGGCGGCTAATGCTGCGGGGACTTCCGGACGTGGAGGATCCTCCATCGCCAGCAGCCCCAAAAATGTCAGATCTGATTCGACTTCTTCAACTTGCCATTCTTCCGCCGACTGGTTTACGGAGGTAAGTTCGCGAATGGCAACCCCAAGCAGGCGCAGGCCACGGCGGGCCATTGTGTCGTGAATTGCCTGAATGGTTTGTCGCTGTGCCTCATCAAATGGGCGTGTTGCACCATTCCAGCGAATTTTTGAACTACGGACCATCAACTCGCTGGGCGCCCCTTTAACGCAGGCAACCGGCTGTCCATCAACCTGGTGGATGATCGTCATGCGTTTGCGAGTCGAATCAAACGGAAGTTCAACCAGCCGGGGCCAGGTGGCCAGTTTTTCTTCCGTCATTCCAACTTTGGCCGCTGCCACCAGGATCGCGGCTTCCATCGGGTCGCCAATGATGCTCCAGTGAGGTCGTTCCGCGCTGGGGGGTACCAGCCGGGCATCACAGCAGAGCGCCGCCGTTCTGAGGAGTTCAAGCACGGTTGATTCGTGGCCGGAAGGTTCAACCACACCTTCGATTCCGTACCCAACACCGCTGATTGTAAAGTGAGTGCCGCCGGTCCACACTTCACGGATCGTCATTTCATTTTCGGTCAGCGTGCCGGTTTTATCCGTCAGAATCACCGTGGTGGCACCAAGGGTTTCAACCGCTGAGAGACGTTTGACCAGAGCATTGCGCTGGGCCATCCGCCGTACGCCAAGGGCCAGTGCCAGCGTTAGCGTCGGAAGGAGTCCTTCCGGGACGTTGGCGACAATAATGCCCACCGCAAAGAGAAAGCCTTCAATCGGGCGCAATCCCCCGACCAGCGTACCGACCAGGAAAAAGAGCACTCCAAACCCAACTGCGAGAATGGTCACCACGGTCGTGACTTTCTGGAGTTCCTGTTGCAATGGGCTCAGGCGTTCATCTTGAGCCTGGGTAAGCTGGGCAATGTGTCCAAATTCCGTCGCCGCCGCCGTGGCAAAGACCACGGCTTCGCCGTACCCGCTGACAACCGATGTTCCGGCAAATACCAGGTTCGGCAAAAGGATACCTGTTTTTCCACTGGTTTCAGCACTTTCAATACTGCGTGGGACGGGACGTGATTCACCAGTCAATGAGGAAGCGTCAATCCGCAGCCGTTCTGCCTTGAGCAGCCGGGCATCAGCCGGAATTGCTTCGCCTTCGGTCAGAATGAGGATGTCTCCGGGAACAATTTCAGTCGTGCTGATGCGTTGTTCTGTTCCATCTCGCCGGACAGTCACCTGATGCGGCAGGAGCGCGGCCAGGGCTTCAGCCGCCCGTTCAGCCTGGAATTCCTGCCAGAAACTGAACAGTCCATTGACGATGATGACAATAACAATGGCCCAGGCCAGTTGGGGCATTCCGGCCACCCAGCTCAAGGCAGCACCCGCCCAGAGCAGGAGTGCAAACAGGTGAATAAAATTTTTGGAGAGTTCGACATACCACGGAGATTTGGCAACGTGGGGCAGGGAATTAAAACCGTGGAGTTGAAGTCGCCGGGTCGCTTCATCGGTGCTCAGTCCATCTGGTGTAGCCCCCAGTTTTGACAATGCCTCCTCTGGAGCACATTGCGCCCAGTATGCGGAACCGACTTTGGCAGCAGGGGGGAGATGAGCAACATGCATAAACCATTAGGGGTTCAGGGTTCAGGGTTCAGGGTTCAGGGGCATAAACGCCAGGATAAGGATCGGAGTCCCGCAGGGACGGCATTCAATAGCCGGGGTGCGTCAGCCCCCGGTCCCGGTCAGGTCAAGATCTAAGCCCTGCAAGGGCGACATATAAAGACAAGCGGACCATTCAAATTTTCCTTATCCTGGCGCTTATGGGGTTCAGGGTTCATGGTTCAGGAAGTACCAACTTTTTATAGCCTTTCGTCAAGAGGGAGTAGCTCGCTAAGTCTATTGAGTTGAGTAATTTGACTAACGGTGAATCTGGCGGATCAATGAAACAATACTGCTTTTTCTGGTGAAATGATACACCCATGAAAAAAGGCGTTACCCATCACTTTAAGTAAAAGAATGATGAGCAACGCCAAATGAACCAATCAAAAATTTCGAAAACCCCGAACCCCGAACCCCGAACCCCGAACCCCGAACCCCGAACCCCGAACCCCGAAATTTAGCTTACTTGTTTTGGTCACCTTCACCACTCTGGGTCAGCAGTTTGGCGACCAACCCCGTCCATCCGGTCTGGTGGCTGGCACCAATTCCGCGACCGCTGTCGCCGTGAAAATATTCATAGAATAAAATCAGGTTTTGCCAGTGAGGGTCGGTCTGGAATTTCTCCATCTCCGGCATGTCGTATACTGGTCGCCGGCCTTTTTCATCTTTGAGGAAGATGCGTGTCAGACGGCGGGAAAGCTCCACGGAAACTTCCCACAGGTTGAGCTGATTGCCCGAACCGGTTGGAAATTCGACTTTGAAATCGTCTCCGAAAAAGTGGTGAAACTTCTGGATTGATTCAATGATGAGATAGTTGACCGGGAACCAGATTGGCCCACGCCAGTTGGAATTGCCACCAAACAGACCGGTGCTTGATTCAGCTGGATCATAGTCAACCCGGTATTCCTGACCGCCGACCTGAAGCACATAGGGGTCCGTTAAATGAAACCGCGAAACCGAGCGGATGCCGTGTTCGGAGAGGAATTCCGCTTCGTTGAGCATCACTTTGAGCACGCGCCGCAGTTGACTGGCGTTCACAATGGACAGCAATTGCTGGACGATATTGCCTTCTTCATCAACTGAAGAAATATTGCGTTGCAGTTCTGGACGATTTTTGACAAACCAGTCCATGCGTTTGTGGAAGCCGGGAAGTTGTTTGAGCCAGTCAGCTTCCATGGATTGCGCTGCAAAGAGCGGAATCAGGCCAACCATGGACCGAACCCGAAGTTTGAAATGCCGGCCATCGGGAAGCTGGAGGACGTCATAAAAGAACCCATCCTTTTCGCTCCACAACTCAATGTCTTCATTGCTGATGTGATTCATGGCATTGGCAATGTAGAGGAAGTGCTCATAAAACTTGCTCGCTACGTCTTCATAGGCCATGTTGTCGTGCGCCAGTTCGAGGGCAATCGCCAGCATGTTGAGGCAGTACATACCCATCCAGCTTGTCGCGTCTGATTGTTCGAGGTGGCCACCGGTCGGCAAAACGGCGCTCCGGTCAAAGACCCCAATGTTGTCCAGCCCCAGGAAGCCGCCTTGAAAGACGTTGTTGCCTTCGGCGTCTTTGCGGTTGATCCACCACGTGAAGTTCAACAAAAGTTTCTGGAACACCCGCTCCAGAAAGCGCCGGTCGCCAACGCCGCGAATCCGCTTTTCGATCTTGTACACGCGCCAGGCAGCCCAGGCGTGGACGGGCGGGTTGACATCGTCAAAGGCCCATTCATAAGCCGGTAATTGCCCATTGGGGTGCATATACCATTCGCGCAGCATCAGGATGAGCTGTTCTTTGGCAAAATCCGGGTCAATTTGGGCCAGCGGTACGCAGTGGAAAGCCAGGTCCCAGGCGGCATACCACGGATATTCCCACTTGTCAGGCATCGAAATGATGTCTTCGTTATAGAGATGCGCCCAGTTCTTGTTGCGTCCTTTGCGGCGTTCGGCTGGCGGTTTGGGCTGGGTCTGGTCGCCATTGAGCCATTCTTCAATCACATAGTAGAAAAATTGTTTACTCCAGAGCATGCCGGCAAATGCCTGACGCTGCACGTTTTGGGCGTCAACCGAAAGATGCGGCGAAATCAGGTGGCTGTAAAAATCATCGGCTTCCTGTTTGCGGGCGGCCAGGACGTGATCGTGTTCGGCCCCAAGTGGATAGCGGTTGACCTGGTGATCGGTCAGGCGCAGGCTGATGGTTTTGGTTTCACCCGGCTGGATGACCATCTTGTAATGTGGTGAAACCTTGGTGCCAAATTGAGCCGGATTCACCGCCCCGGTGTTGTGATTGACCACATACTCATTGATGCCGTCTTTGACATAGGGGGTCGGATTCTGGGCGTTATAGAGCCGCTGGACGTTAGTATCGTTTTCGGTAAAGAGTAGTTCCGGGCTGTCCTCGCAGTACAACCACCGCTTTCCATAGTAGGGGTGATTGACCTCCACCACACTTGTCGTCCCAACCGGGTCAATTCGGTAGAGTTGTGGTTTTTCCACGTTTGGCTTCCAGGTCCAGGTATTGCGAAACCACAGCACTGGCAGGACATGAATTGGCGCTGGATCCGGACCGCGATTGACCACTGAAATCCGCACGTGCAGATCATCCGCTGCCGCCTTGGCATATTCGACCGTGACATCAAAATAGCGATTTTCATTGAAAATGCCGGTATCAAGCAGTTCAAATTCAGGTTCAGCCCGGCTTCGGTTGCGGTTTTCCTGGATCAATTGCCAGTAAGGAAACGCCGCCTGCGGATATTTATACAGCCATTTCATGTATGAATGCGTCGGCGTCGAGTCGAGATAAAAATAGTATTCCTTGACGTCTTCACCGTGATTGCCTTCCGGTCCGGTCAAACCAAAGAGGCGTTCTTTCAAGATGGGATCGTTTTCATTCCACAAACTGAGCGCAAAGCAAATAAACTGGCGGCGGTCGGAAATTCCCGCCAGCCCGTCTTCGCCCCAGCGATATGCTTTGGAGCGGGCGTGGTCATGGGGGAAGTAGTCCCAGGCCGAACCGTATGGGCTATAGTCTTCACGGACGGTGCCCCAGGCCCGTTCACTGACATAGGGGCCCCAGCGTTTCCAGTGTGCCGTGCGGTTGCGTGATTCCTCCAGGCGTTTGGCCTCGGCGGTCTGTTGGAGCGGAGAGGGGTTTTTGTGTTCTTGGGTCATGATGAGCCTACCGTAGGTTGAGTGAGAATGTTGTCGAACGCGTCACACCCCTTTTCGGTCAGGACACACGTTGGAGTCTCAGGCCGTGGGCAAACGGGCGTGTGAAGCGGTGATGTTCGATGGTACGGGAAGTCGAAATGCACTGAAAAGGTAGTGAAATGATGTGCATTCCTTAACACAAAATCCAGGCCCGCGCCAATTTCATTTCAAGAAATTCTGCCCTCACCAGACTTTACTGACGAATCCCCAGGTTTTTCCAAAATTCTTCTGACCTTCCGAAAAAAACTGTTGACAGCCTGCACCCTCGTGGCTATAGTGCTCGCTCGCTTTGAAAACCCGGCAAAACGGTTGCTTGTAAGGGCGGTTAGCTCAGCGGTAGAGCACCGGTCTTACAAACCGGGGGTCACTGGTTCGAAACCAGTACCGCCCACCAGTTCCAAAGCGAGTTGTTCGTTTCTCAAAAGGTTTATGGAGTCGTAGTTCAGTTGGTTAGAACGCCGGCCTGTCACGTCGGAGGTCGCGGGTTCGAGTCCCGTCGGCTCCGCCAACTAAAAACCAAAAAGGGTCACTTTCACCATTGAAAGTGACCCTTTTTGGTTTTGGAGTGCGGCCCACTTGACGTCGCTTTTCGGTTTGCCGATGCCGCCTCATTTTGATCTTTCACCGATAATTTCATGCTACTCACAGTTGTGTTGATTGCCGTTGGGCTGGCGATGGACGCTTTTGCCGTGTCGATCTCCAATGGCGTGACCCGAAAGTATCTCAAGTTCTGGCAAGCCGTTGAAATTGCACTCTTTTTTGGCGGTTTTCAGGCATTGATGCCGGTGCTTGGCTGGTCATTGGGGCTGACCGTGCGAGCTTTTGTTGAAAGCTTCGCTCACTGGATTGCCTTCCTGTTGCTGGCGGTCATCGGATCAAAAATGATCTATGAATCATTTCAGGAAAGTGACCCTGAAGCAGATGGACGCCCCTTGACCTTTCTGGTTCTGCTGGCCCTGGCAGTGGCCACCAGTCTGGATGCCCTGGCGGTCGGCGTCAGCTTTGCCTTTATCAAATTTCCAATTCTCTGGCCATCGCTCCTGATTGGTGTGGTGACCTTTGTGATCTCATTCGTCGGGGTGTACATTGGCAAAGTTTTTGGCGAACACTTTGAAAGCAAAGCCGAGATGGTTGGTGGACTGGTGTTAATTGGAATTGGCTTCAAGATCCTGCTTTTCTAGGGGAATTATGAATTATGAATCAACGAATACCAGTCAGTAGTCAGTAGTCAGTAGTTAGTAGTCAGTAGTTCACTAAGCTTATTTGATCGAATTATTTAACTGTTCCACGATACAAGTGTTTCATTATAAAATGGTATAACTCCTGGTGATTCAGTCAAATCAATTCCCCATAGTTCATAGTTTGAAGAATGATGGTTCTATGAATCTCCTTCCTAAACCTCGGGTAAAAATTTGTTGTATCAACAGTGTCCACGAAGCGCATCTTGCAGTTCGCTATGGGGCTTCAGCGCTTGGCCTCGTTTCAGAAATGCCCAGCGGTCCAGGCGTTATTAGCGAGGCCGTTATTGCTGAGGTGGCCGCCGCGGCTCCACCTGCGGTTGGTACTTTTTTGCTGACCAGCCGCCAGGACACTGCCGCCATCATTGCCCAACAACGCCGGTGCCGGGTCAACACCATCCAGATTTGTGACCGCCTTGAGACCGGAACTTATGACGAACTCCGCGAGGCACTCCCTGGAATTTCGATTATCCAGGTCATTCACGTCACTGGCACCGAATCTGTTGACGAAGCCCTCACGATTGCCCCACACGTTCACGGCCTGCTGCTTGATTCAGGCAATCAAAACCTTGCCGTTAAAGAACTTGGCGGAACTGGTCGAGTCCACGACTGGCGACTCAGCCGGACAATTTGTGAACTGGCTGAAAAACCAGTTTTTCTGGCAGGTGGTCTTCATCCTGACAATGTGTGCGATGCCATTGAGCAGGTCCGGCCTTACGGGTTGGATCTCTGTAGCAGCGTCCGGACCAACGGCCAGCTTGATGAACACAAACTGGCTCTCTTTTTTAAGAAAGTGAATTCCTATGTCGAAGGATAACTCCGCACCGCTTGAATTCAGCCACCTTGATGACCAGGGGCAAATTCGGATGGTGGATGTCAGCGAAAAAAAGGTCACTGACCGAACGGCGGTTGCCAGCGGGAAAGTCCACATGCAGGCCGCAACAATTGCTGCCATTCGTGAGCATCGAACGCCGAAAGGCGATCCGCTCGAAACCGCGCGATTGGCCGGAATCCTCGCTGCCAAACAGACTGACCGCCTGATTCCACTCTGTCACGGTCTGCCGCTCACACATGTGGATGTGCAGATTACACTCCACGAAGATACGGTCGAACTCCGCGCCACAGCCCGTACCCAGGCCCGGACTGGCGTTGAAATGGAAGCCCTCACCGCTGTTTCGATTGCCGCCCTGACCATCTATGACATGTGCAAGGCCGTTGATAAAACCATGCGGATTACCGACATCGTGTTGGAGAAAAAAACTGGAGGACGCTCGGATCTGGACAGAATAAAGAATGAAGAAACCTTTTAGGGAGTCGGATGGAAATATCATACCACCAGGGTTCAGGGTTCAGGGTTCAGGGTTCAGGGTAGGCTAATCCAACTTGAGCCGTAACCGCCGGTTTCCTGGTACTCATCTTGAGCGGAACCCGTTGCTTCATCGCCTCCCTGGATCATTGGGACTTTATTTTCTTCTGGGTCCCTTAGTGGTTAGGGACTGTAAAAAATCAACTTCCCGTTTTCGTTTGGGAATCAGGCATTTGGATTGAGCATCCTGAAAGGCTGCCGTTCGGATAGCCGGTCGGTTGCGAGGTTTTGGGAGCTACCACCGGGAACAGGTTCGTTCTCTCTAGTGCTCCCCGCTTTGCCCGCGCCCCTGCGGGGAGCAACAAGGGGGTAGCCTTTGGATCCGGTGGTAGGCCCAAAGCGGCCAACTGACCGGCTATCCGAACGGCAACGCTTCGCGGTGCAAAACCAAAACCTGGACGTGACAAAACGCCCGCACCCAAGGGATTTATTTTTTAACGCTCCCTAACCACTAACCACTAACCACTAACCACTTTCTTCATTCTTCATTCCCAGTCTTCCTCATCTTCCCACTCATCTTCATCCGGGTATTGAGGAAAGCTCTCGCCTTTACTTTCAACGATGCGGGGATATTTAGCGCGTTTGGCTTTGGGGGTGATGGCCACGACCTCGACCTCAAACTCGTGGTTATCACCGAAGTCAAAGACATAGAGAAATTTGTGATGAAGCGACAGCCCAAGTTTGCCCAGGATTGCTTCCTCAGCCGGGGGGGCATCGGGTCCAAAGGGGCTGTCAAACATAACTGGTGATCCTTGAAATTCAAACGACTCGTTTTTTGAATCGCCATCCAGGTGAAAGGCATACAAATGGTCGTTGTCCCACTCAAAGGCCGATTGAATTTCCAGGTGAAGATCCTCCAGCGTTTGCTCGGATTTGACCTCAATCACCCGATAGACGCCCTTGCCGAGATACCGATGATGGATTTTGAAGCTATATGTGCCCCCTTGATTTTCAAGCGGGATGGGCAGGTCGGCTTCCTGCATGATCTGACGGGCAAGAAATCGTGGGTAAAACGCTGAATCTTCCACGGCCATGACCTGGGCCCGGTCAATCACCGATTTGGGAACTGGCTGGTCCAAAATTGTGTGTGTGACGGACAAATGTTCGAGCGCCTGAGCCCGAATATCAGCCGATTCATGCCTGGTGAGATCCATAAGGTGTTGAAAGGCTAACTGGTCTTTGCGTTGGACGGCAGCGATTGACAGGCAGGAAAGGATCAGTTCCTGGCGTTGGGGCAGACCTTTGTCTCGCGGGCGCGCCAGGTTCAAAGCTTCAAGCAAGAATGGAAAATGACTGATGCCAGGTACTCTTACCAGGAGTTCCAGGAGGTTTTCCAATACCCGGTTGGCGCCATTGCCCCCGCGTTGAAGTACTTTCCGGTACAACTCTGGGATAAACTCGACTTCCCTTGGGGAAAGCGAATAGTTGTACAACGGAGGCAGGTTGTAGCTCGTGTACTTCATTTTTTGGGAAGCTGGTATCTTCGAAAGATCGTTGAAAAGCCTGGTAAATGCTTTGTGGCACTGGTCATCCGACGGTTTCTTCGGCTTCTCATCATGTGGGTGCATGAGTGCCAGTCGAAACAGCGATTTACCTGGGGAATTGAATCTACTCATAGAGGTGCTTGCCTTCCAATCAACAGTGGATCACTCGGCTTGAATCCTGGATGACTCGTTGGTGGAGTGATCTGGTACGGTTTGGGCAACCTGGACACAGTTGCGGCCTTCGTGTTTGGCTTGATAGAGTGCCTGATCGACAGCCTCAATCAACGATTCGGGCGAAAGGTCCAGCCGTGGCACCACGGTGGCAATGCCCTGGCTGAGCGTCACCATTTTACTCGCTGCAAGTGATTTTTCATGTGGAATTTGGAGTGATTCGGTCCGAGTTCGTAAAATTTCAGCCAGATTCCGGGCACTCTCAGTGGAACTGCCAGGTAAAACCGCTACAAACTCCTCGCCGCCGTACCGGGCCACGATATCTCCGGCCCGGATGACCGTCTCTTTGAGTACCTGACCAATTTTGCGCAGACAGGCGTCACCAGCCTGATGACCATAGGTATCGTTAAAGAGTTTAAAGCTATCAACATCAATGAGAATGACGGAAATCGGTGTCTTGGCCCGAATTGCCCGCCGCCACTCCAGATCAAACACTTCATCGAAATGCCTCCGGTTCGCAACACCAGTCAGGGCGTCAACATAGGACAGGCGTTGGAGTTCCCGGTTGGCCTCTTCAAGCTGCCAGGTGCGTTTTTCAACCAGTTCCTCCAGGATGAGTTGCTGTCGTTTGAGTTGGGCGACGCGCAGGCTATAGAGCAACCCTCCGGTGGCCACCACACCAAGAATACAAAGTCCATAAAACCAGTATGTCTGGTAAAAATGGGGCTTGATCGTGAGTTTGATGGTGCTTCCAGTGGTATTCCACACGCCGTCATCATTACAGGCCACCACATGGAAGGTATATTCGCCGGGCGGAATGCGCGTGTAATA
This sequence comes from Acidobacteriota bacterium, assembly GCA_016208495.1. NCBI lineage: Bacteria > Pseudomonadati > Acidobacteriota > Acidobacteriota bacterium. The sequence continues at coordinate 17,137 of JACQXX010000086.1, forward strand.
GGCTACTCGGGGACTGGTCTGATTGGTCCAATCAGTGTCATATCCTTCAAGTTTAAACCGGAATTTGACCCGGCTGGGGACTCGATAACTCAGTCCGGTGAAATGAAATTCGACTTTTTGGTTGCCAGCCTGAAACGTAATGTGCTCCAGGTTTGCCACTGGTTGCGAGTCAACCAGAACCTGCTCGATGCGAACCGGAATGATCTGCCCATTCAATTGAATTTGGCCCGGGTCAATCATGGCCACGCCCTTGATGGTCGGAAACCACAATTTACCGTCACGCGTCTTCCATCCGGCTGGCGTAACCCCGCCATTACATTCACTGCTGCGCAATCCGTCGGCCTTACTAAACACGGTGCATTCAAGGGCTTTGAGTTCCTGCTGGGCAAAACGGTCCAGCATGCTTTTCTGAATTCGGAAAATCCCTTTGTTGCTGCTCATCCAGAAGCAGTTTTGATTGTCTTCCAGAATTTGATACACCGTGTCGTCAAATAATCCTTCTTTGGCGGTAAAGGTGGTGAACTGTCCATCTTGATACCGATTTAACCCACCTCCCGCCGTCCCAATCCACAGGTTGTCTTCCAAATCTCGATAGAGGGAAACCACAAAATTATTTGAAAGCCCATCCTGAGTGGTGTAGACCCGGATCTTCCCATCTTTCAAATGATTGAGTCCGCCTCCGTCAGTTCCAATCCACACGCTGGTGTCAGTGTCTTCACAAATGGCCCAGACCACGTTGTGGGAAAGCCCTTCCCGCTGGGTGAAGCGGGTAATCTGACCATTTTGGATCCGATTTAACCCCGTATTGGTCCCGACCCACAGGGTTGTGTCACGCGCCTGGAAAATCGCCCAGATAAAATTACTGGTGAGTCCATCGGCTGTACCCAGATGCTTTTGGACCTTTCCGTCTTTAAAGTAGTTGAGACCGTGTCCGCTCGTGCCAACCCATACGCCCCCGTCTGCCGTGGCGCAAATTGAAGAAACATCGTTACTTGAGAGTCCATTTTGGGTGGTAAAAGTGGTGATTTTCCCATCTTTGAGGCAATTAACGCCGCCGCCGCTGGTGGCAATCCAGAGTGTGTCCTGGTTGTCTTCGCACAGTGAAATAATATCGCTGTTGGAAAGACCTTCCGCCGTGGAAAACATGGTGAACTTGGTATCACAAAAGCGGTTGAGTCCGCCGCCGTCAGTGCCAATCCAGAGACTGCCTTCGGAATCCTCGCGGAGTGCCAGGACCCGTTCATCCGTCAGTCCTTCATCGCTGCTATAGGTGGTTAACTGTCCAAAACTCAACCGGTTGAGTCCATTCCCCGTACCAATCCAAAGATTGCCCTGACGGTCTTCATACATCACAATCACGGAATCATCCGAGAGTCCGTTTTTGGTGGTGTAGGTGGTGACTTCATCTCCAGAAAAACAGAACAACCCTTTCCCATCCGTCCCAACCCACAACCGGCGGGCCTGATCGCTGTAAATGCTCCGAATTGCGGCATCGGTAAAGGTTTCGGTTGACGCAAAAAACCGCAACTGGTCATTGTGCAAAAACGTCAGCACGCCACTGGTAAAGCCAACCCACAGGTTCCCGTCCCGATCTTCTGAAACTGCACTGATACGCTCATCAAAATTGCCGGTTGGGGAGAGAAATACCTTAAACCGGCCATTGGTCAGACGATTGAGTCCCCGGTCGGTGCCGATCCAGAGATCCCCTTTTTGATCCTCGCACAGCACACGGATGACTTCGTTTGAGAGTCCATCGTGACGGGTATAGGTCGAAAATTTCCCATTGTCGAGGCACACCAACCCGCCGCCGTAGGTGCCAATCCAGAGCCGACCAAGTCGGTCTTCGCACAGCGAAAGAATAAAATGGTTGGTAAAGGCTTCGGTGTTGGATTTATCGAAGACCGTGAACTTGACCCCGTCAAAGCGGACGAGTCCCTCCTGGGTGCCAAGCCACAAATAGTTGTCGCGGGTTTGCAAAATGGCGGTGACTGAGTTTTGGGGAAGTCCCTGTTCGGTTTGCCACACGTCATGACCGTATTGGGTGACACGTTTGGCCGGGTCGAGCGCCGTTACCGGGCTGAACGCCGAAACGACGCACGGCAGCAAAAAGGAAAGAAACAAGCGTGCGAACCAGAACCACGAAACGCGGCAGGTCATGACAGTTTCTTTAAAAGCGTGAGGTGAACGTGTGTGGGATGAAGAACCGGACTGAAGGCTGGAAAATAGCGGCGGTTGGACTTGAACCAACGACCTACGGGTTATGAATCCGTCGCTCTGACCACCTGAGCTACGCCGCCATGGGATTTTCAAAGTAAAAGAGCATACGGACCTGAGCCGAATCTGTCAAGCATCTGCTGAAGACCGACGATAGTTGTGCTATGGTATCGGCGCTCAAACTGGCGTTCGCCCAGTTTTCAAAAGCTGAGTCGCTCGAAACCAGAGGTCGGCGGTCAGCTTTTCATTGAATCAAATCAGTTTTCAACCCAAAGGAGTGTGTTGTGGAAGCGGTACTGGCTCTTGAAGATGGTCGTGTATTTCGTGGGCGCGGTTTTGGCGCCGTTGGCGAAACCGCCGGGGAAGTGGTGTTTAACACATCAATGACAGGCTATCAGGAACTGCTGACAGATCCTTCATATGCAGGTCAGTTGGTTGTGATGACCTATCCACACATCGGCAATTACGGCATTAACCGGGAAGATATGGAATCGCGTCGCCCGTTTCTCCAGGCACTGATTGTGAAGGAACTTTCCCCAGTTGTGAGCAACTGGCGGGCAACTGAAACCCTGGACGAATACCTGCGCCGGACGGGGATCCTCGGAATTGAAGGAATTGATACCCGGGCGCTGGTCCGACATCTGCGCGAACGCGGCGCCATGCGCGGGGTGCTTTCCACCACCGAAACCAATGCCGAAACCCTGATCCAACGGGCGGTCAATTCGCCAGGGATGGTCGGTCGTGCCCTGGCGCGTGAAGTTTCCTGCACCACATCCTATGAGTGGAAAAGCACTCACCTCTTTGGTGAAGAGCCCCTTTTTCCAGCCCCAGACGGTGAACCCTTTCAGGTCGTGGCGTTTGACTTTGGCATCAAATTTAATATTTTGAGGCACTTAACGAAGATTGGATGTCGGGTGACGGTGGTTCCGGCGACCACCACCTTTGAAGAAGTCCAAAAACTGAACCCGGATGGTGTGTTTTTATCAAATGGACCTGGCGACCCGGAGCCGCTCCAGCAAATTGCGGCTGAAGTCCGAAAGCTGGCTGAAACCTATCCAACTTTTGGCATTTGTTTGGGGCATCAGTTGCTGGCACTGGCGTTTGGCGCCAAAACCTACAAATTGAAATATGGCCATCGTGGCGGAAACCATCCAGTGAAAAATTTGATCACCGGACGGGTTGAAATCACAGCCCAAAATCACGGGTTTGCGGTTGAACCCGAATCAATGCCCGCCGATTTTGAAACCACCCACATCAACCTCAACGACCAGACGCTGGAAGGCATGCGTCACCGCCACCTTCCGGTCTATAGCGTCCAATATCACCCCGAAGCTTCCCCCGGCCCGCATGATGCCTCATATTTATTTGATGACTTTACCCGATTGATGCACCAGCACCGGGCATTGCGGACGTCAAACGTCGGATGCGAAGCCTAGAAGACAGGGTTCGGGGTTCAGGGTTCGGGGTTCAGGGTTTGAAAAATATAGCCTTTCAGATAAATATTTCCTCGGCCTGTGCTCCATTGAAATCTCAGAAATTATTGAAGAATTTGATTTTATTTTCTGTGTATTTTTGTGTATTCCGTGGGTTCTTATTCTGACAATCTATAGATAACAGGTTTGCCACAATTTTGTCTCTTTCATCTTTATTTGTTTTTTCCTGAACCCCGAACCCTGAACCCTGAACCCTGAACCCTGAACCCTAAGCCCTAACCTATGCACATTGCCATTCTTCACGAACGACAATCCCAGCCTGATGACTATGTGGCCCAGGTTTTGGAATCGGCGCTGACGGCCCAGGGCTGCCAGGTGTTTATTGACCGATCCCAGACCGATGGTGTCGAGTGGGTGCGTGAAATCAAAAATCAAGTCCGCATGGCTGATGTGGTGATTGTGTTGTTGTCGGGCACCTCAGTCAGCGGTGAAACCCTGGCCTATGAGATCCGAATTGCTTTTGAAACCGCCCAACAACAAGGAAAACCCAAAGTATTGCCCATTCGGCTCAATTTTCTTGACCCGTTACCCCGACCACTGACCGGCATTTTACCCGAGCCCATCGTTTTTTCCTGGATGAGCCCGCAAGACAACCTTTCACTGACCCAGGCGGTGCTTTCGATCTTGAACCCGGCTGGTCCGGCGGTGATCCCACCGGATATGACACCGCAACCGCTTGAACCCGTTGGCGGGGCGGTGCCGTTAAACTCAAAATACTACATTCTCCGCCGGGTGGACGAAGAATTCAGCACGGCCATTTCACGCGGGGATAGCATTGTACTTGTGAAGGGAGCGCGCCAGATGGGCAAAACCTCACTTCTGGCACGTGGGCTGCAGCAGGCCCGTGAAGCTGGCGCCAGGGTGATTCTGACTGATTTTCAGAAGCTCAATGATGCCTACTTTGACTCAATCAATACCTTTTTTCTGATGCTGGCTGAAATGATTGTTGATCAACTCAACCTGGATGTCGAGCCGGAAAAGGTGTGGCATACCCGCCGTGGACCGAACATGAATTTCGAGCGGTTTTTACGGCGCGAAGTGCTCGGGCAACTCCAAACCCATCTGGTGTGGGGGCTCGATGAAGTGGACCGACTCTTTAGCTGTGATTTTGGGAGCGAAGTCTTTGGGCTGTTTCGGTCATGGCACAACGAGCGGTCGCTTGACCCGACCGGCCCCTGGCAACAGCTCACGCTCGCGATTGCTTATGCCACCGAAGCACACCTGTTTATCACTGATCTGAATCAGTCTCCGTTTAATGTCGGCACCCGGTTAACCCTTGAAGATTTTACCTTTGATCAGGTGAAAGAACTCAACCAGCGGTATGGCCACCCTCTCAAGGATGACGCCGAAGTTGCCCGGTACTTTCGGATGGTTGGCGGGCATCCGTATCTGGTCAGGCGCGGGTTGTACGAAATGGTGGTTCAATCCCTGAATTTGTCAGTGTTTGAAGCCCAGGCTGATCGCGATGAAGGATTGTTTGGAGATCACCTGCGGCGGTTGTTGATGTCTATTCTGCAAGACGATGCCTTGACCCAGGGCATGAAATCGGTTTTACAAGAAAAGGGCTGTCCGCATACCGAGAGTTTTTATCGGCTCCGGAGCGCTGGTGTGATCTTGGGCGATTCTGGCCGGGAAGTCCTGCCACGCTGCCAGTTGTACTCGGTGTATCTCAAACGTCATCTGCTTTAAATCAGGGTTCCGGGTTCCGGGTTCCGGGTTCCGGGTTCCGGGTTCCGGGTTCCGGGTTCCGGGTTTTCGAATTTTGGTCCTTTATGTCTTTTCCCTAACCCCCAACCCCCAAATCCTGACCCCTGACCCCTATTTTTCTATGAGCAGTTTTTACGTCACAGGTGGAACGCTCCGGCGGGACGCTCCGTGCTACGTGCCACGTCAGGCGGATACCGACCTGCTCGCTGGATTGAGCGAAGGGAAGTTCTGTTATGTCTTGACGTCGCGGCAGATGGGGAAATCCTCGCTGATGGTGCGGACTGCCGTGCGGCTTCGCGAAGAAGGTGTGGCCGTCGCCGTCCTCGATTTGACGGCTATGGGGCAAAACCTGACCACTGAGCAATGGTATGACGGATTACTCACCCGTGTCGGGCAGCAGCTTGATCTGGAAGACGAGCTGGAAGAATTCTGGCTTGATCACGAACGATTGGGGCCGCTCCAACGCTGGATGCGGGCCATTCGGGAAGTCGTGCTTGAGAAAATCCGCCGCCAGGTGGTGATTTTCATTGATGAAATTGATGCCGTTCGGAGTCTTCCGTTTTCGACGGATGAATTCTTTGCTGCCCTGCGTGAGTTTTTTAACCGCCGAACCGAAGACCCTGAACTGACCCGCCTGACCTTTTGCCTGCTTGGCGTTGCCACGCCTTCCGACCTCATTCGCGATACTCGCACGACACCCTTCAATATTGGCCGGCGAATCGAACTGACTGACTTTACCGAAACCGAAGCGGCGGCACTGGCACGCGGGCTGGGGCGTGACGAACAACTGGGCCTGACCCTGCTCAACCGGATTTTGCACTGGACCAACGGGCATCCCTACCTGACTCAGCGGTTTTGTCAGGCCGTGGCTGAAAACCAGCAGATTCAAGATGCGCCCGCGATTGATCGGTTTTGCGAAGAATTGTTTTTAAGTTCACGGGCTCGCGAACACGATGACAACCTGCTGTTTGTCCGCGAACGGATTTTGCGGAGTGAAACTGATCTCGGCGGGTTGCTCGATTTTTATGCCCGCATTTGTTCACGGCAGGCAGTTCGTGACGACGACACCAACCCGCTGATCAATATTTTACGGCTGGCCGGCATTGTGCATGTCCGGGATGGACTGATTGTCGTTCGCAATCGGATCTATGCTCATGTGTTTGATCAGGAATGGGTTACCTCACATATGCCGGATGCTGAAATCCGCCGGCAACGGGTAGCTTATCGGCGAGGGATGATCCGCACGACACTGATTGCCGTGGTGATTTTGGCGGTGATGGCGGCCTTGCTGGTGATTGCAATCAAACAGCGCGACCGGGCCGAACAACAGGAACTCGGCAAACGGCGACTTCTCTATGCCGCCCAAATGAATCTGGCGCAACAGGCGTGGGAAGATGCCAACGTGGCCCAGGTGCTCGAACTTCTTGAAGCCTACCATCCAAAGCCGGGGCAGGAAGATTTTCGTGGGTTTGAGTGGTATTACCTGTGGCGGCTCTGCCACACCAATCTGATGACATTACCCCACAAGTCACTGGTCTATGCCGTGGCTTTTTCCCCGGATGGTCAATGGATTGCCACCGGGAACGCCGATAGCACCGTCAAGCTTTGGAATGCGACCAATGGTCAGGAAGTCGCCACACTCACCGGACACGTTGGCTGGGTGTATTCAGTTTCTTTCTCTCCGGATAACCAGACTTTAGCCACAGCCGGAGAAGATGGAATCGTCAGGTTGTGGGATCTGCGCAGCCAGAAACTGGTTCACTCGTTAACCCGGCATACCGATGACGTCAATTCAGCCGTGTTTTCGCCCGATGGAAAATTACTCGCCACCGGCAGCGATGACCAGACAATCAAGCTATGGAATACCGACACCTGGCAGGAAATAGCCACACTGACGGGTCATCTTGAGGGAATCAATCCGGTGGCTTTTTCACCGGACGGAAAAACGCTGGCCACTGGAAGTAAAGATACAACCGTGAAGTTGTGGGATGTGCAAACCCATCAAGAGCTGGCCAGCTTGCGTGGACATACCGACTGGGTGCGGTCACTGGCCTTTTCACCAGATGGAAAGTTACTGGCTACAGCGAGCATGGATAGTACCGTCAAGCTCTGGAACATCGAAAAACGCGAAGAATTCGCCACCTTGAAAGGCCACACCAGCCTGGTGCATTCCGTGGTTTTTTCTCCGGATGGCACCCGAATTGCCACGGGAAGCTGGGATAACACCGCCAAAATTTGGAATGTCGAAACCCAGCAAGCCATCAGCACTTTAAAAGAGCATCTGGATCGGGTCTGGGCGGTCGCCTTTTCACCCGACGGCAAGCGGTTGGCCACGGGCAGCGAAGATCACACCGTGAAACTGTGGGATGTTGAAACCGAACAGGATTGGACTACGCTCAAAAAAGAGCCCGGACGGGTTACGTCACTGGCATTCTCCGGCGATGGAAAAATATTGGCGGCGGGCACTGGCTATCAATTTCCAACTGGACGTCAGATTGTCACGGAAGAACCCGGCACGGTTTTCCTGTGGGATGTTCTTTCGCGGAGGGAGATTACCGCCTTGCACGGGTTCACCCATCCGGTCTGGGCCGTGGCCATTTCACCGGATAATCGTTTTTTGGCCACGGCGACGGGCGATGGTCACCGTTTTATTACCCAGAGCAAACCTCAACGCGCATCTGATATCAACACGCTCAAGGTTTGGGATTTGGCAACCCAGCAGGAAGTTCCACTCTTTAAAGACCATCGGATCCCAGTCTGGGCCGTGGCTTTCTCTCCGGATGGGCAGATGCTGGCGGTTGGCGGTGGTGGGAATGTGGTGATTGTGTATGACGTGGACACTGGTCAGCGACTCTTTGAACTCAAAGGCCACACCAACGACATCAACTCCATTGCCTTTTCACCAGATGGGAAACGGTTAGCGACTGGGAGCGATGATCGGACCATTCGACTTTGGGATATGCTCCGGGGCAGTGAACTCGCGTTGCTTGACGGGCATACCGGCCCGGTTGTGTCAGTTGCCTTTTCACGTGACAACCAGTTACTGGTTTCCGGCAGCCGGGATCGAACCGTTCGAGTATGGGATCTGGCCACCCGTCGGGAAACACTGACGTTACGTGGTCATCGAACCAACATCAGCTCCGTGCTTTTTTCGCCCGATGGAAACCGGATTGTGACCGGAAGCCAGGATGGAACCACCAAATTATGGGATCTTCAAACGGGTCAACAACTGGCGACTTTGAAAGGGCATTCAAGCTGGGTCAATGCGGTTGTGTTTTCCCCGGATGGAAAAATTCTGGCTACCGGCAGCCAGGACAGCACGGTGAAGTTGTGGCAAACGGAATGACAAGGGGACAGGGGGGACAAGGGGACAAGGGGACAAGGGGACAGGAGGATAAGGCATAAGCGACAGGATAAGGATTTCAGGCCCGGAGGGTCGTTGTGTAATAGCCGTGGTGCGAAGCCCACGGTGTGGATAAGATGATAAGGTAACGCCGCCTGTAGGGCCCTTCATGTTTTGGTGAAGGAAAAAATTCTCCACAAAAATTTTGGCTGCTGTCGATTTTCGAAAAGCCGGTTCGTCAATGCAATGATCAATCATTTCATTTGGAGGAAAACGAACATGGCTTCAATCAACTGGATTCGGGTGCTCCTTGGTGGACTGGCCGCCGGGTTTGTCATGAACTGCGGAGAATTTGTCCTCAATGCGGTGATCTTTGCCAAAGACATTGAAGAATCCAACCGCAAACTCAACCTTCCACCGCCCAGCGGAGATTTTATCGCCAAAGCTGTCATCCTGGTATTTCTGGTCGGCATTGTGGCGGTGCTGCTCTATGCGGCGATTCGTCCGCGCTTCGGAGCGGGTCCGAAAACAGCAATTCTCGCCGGGTTTATGGTCTGGTTTCTGGTGTTTGTGTATGGCAGCGTTTTAAACAACGCGATGGGAATTTTCCCGTTAAACCTGACTCTCATCGGACTGGCCTGGGCCCTGGTTGAAGCCCCGCTCGCCACACTCGTCGGCGCCTGGGTCTATCGGGAAGAGGCCGCATAAATCAATAGTCGAAATGGTGCTTTTCAATCAGAGGTTTTCGCATCCTGAACGGCTACTGTTTAGGATGCGAGAATTCAACGGTTATCTTTGAAAGGGATCACTCGTCATTTGCAGCAAGTTGGGCCAATGCAACTCGTGCAAAAGCCGCATGTTCGCTTTGATCTTCTGTGGATTGGTTAAGAAAAGTTTGTACTTCTGCACTTATTGCAAGATCAGGGTGATTGACGTTTTTGAAAAGAAACTTCAACAAGGTTGATTGTTTTTCCCGTCTATCTCGAAGTGCTCTGCGATTTAAGCCCAAAACCTCAATCGTCGTTTGCCCTACAAGACTTCCATCCACTGCTTTAGCTTTACCCTCGATGGTAAATGTAATGTGTTCGGCTGGGTCCGTTTCAGCCGGATTGATCAATAATGGTTGTTCCTGGTCCAGGTTGTCTTTATGTGATTTGGCGCGGGTCTTTAGATCGCGAAGCGGAAAATAGATGCTTTTTTTCTGGTTACATGTGTGACAGGCGTAAACCAGATTGGTCCATTCATACACCAGCCAATAATAGCCAGATTTTTCTATAGCGGTTTGTAGATCCTGACGGCACTCACTTTTTGGCCTGAAGTGCTCAATTTCTCCATCCTCACCAATTTTGGTTTCGCAGTAACAACACTTGTCGAATTGTGCCTTGATGAGTTCATTTTTTACCGTCGAATCACCATAGATGCTGCTATTGAAACGGAATTTTCTTAAACCAGTGAGGTAGTCGTGTGAAAAGCGACTAAACAGCCTGCAAAAGACAGCTTTTTTCTTTTTTCCTTTCGTGGTCAAAATCCTTGGAGTTTCAGTGGGTTTGTGAATGCGAATCACTTTGGTTGAACCCCCCGTTGCTTTAATTCCTGGGCGGCGCGACGGATCAAATCCATGGCTTCCAGTTCCTGGAGTGTTTCACCTGTCGGAAGTTCGCTGATTTTTTGTCGAATGGTTTTCAGTTCCGCTACTTCCGATTCTGAAAGGGACGGTTGTGACAGCAAAACTTCTCGACGGGCAAAGAGTTGATCCCAATCGGGAGGCCGGGCTGATTCAAGTTCAAACAAGTCACTGGTCAGGATTTGATCAACTCGCCATCCTCGGACAGCTTCGATGTCCTGCTCAATCACTACATGATCATCTTTCCGTTTGAGCACCACAATGTTTGCTTTCACGCTGACCGCCGCCTGCACAATCAACGGACTATGGGCTGTGACGATAAACTGAGTGTTTGGAAAGCGTTCGCTCAAATAGGTGATGATTTGGCGCTGCCATTTGGGATGCAGGTGGAGGTCTATTTCATCAACCAGCACCACCGCCGGTTCAGCCAGCGGATCAGGGCTGTCGGGATAGCGTTCAAACAAGCGCCGAGCCAGATCAACCACCCAGGCAATCATGGTTCGGTGGCCAATCCCCAGACTTCGTACCGAAACCCAGCCATACGGCGTTTGGAATTCCACACGAGCATGCTCTTTGACTGACGTAAGTTGAGGAATCCGAATATCTTGAATATCTGGAAGAATGCTTTTTAATATCTTGATAACTTCATCAAACTGTTGTTCAAACTTACTGGCGACTTCAGGAGTTGAGGATTTAGCATTGAGTTGGGTTTTTAAAAGCCATTCTTCTGCATTGCCGAGCGCCGTGTCTTCATTAAAAAGCGTGTCCCAATTTCCAATATCCTCCTCTTTTTCAGTGACAGGGGTGGATTCCCGCATCCGACGCGAGGCGCCATAGCCATAACAAATCAGATTCTCCAAAGCACCAAACCCTAACAAAGGAGTTGGGTCAAATATAAAATTTATAACCTCATCTTCTTCATACTCTATGTTGAGATCGCCTCGGGCTATATTTCCAGATGAATCGTCTTTGAGTTTTGCGCCAAAGGAATTTTCCACCGAAAGCATCATTTTATTTTCGTTGTGGCGGCACACTGGTACCACATACTTGACCATGCTCTGGGCTTCAAAATACAGCTTTGGCAACCGCGCTGGTCCATATATTTCTCCAAACCATGTTTTTTCAACAGTCGGTTCCATTTTTGCTAGGCACTGCAACAAGGTTGTTTTCCCCACACCATTGTCGCCTAAAATCACGGTCCATTGAGCTGGACGACCATTCCCGTCTGATACATCAAGTTTTTGTCTAGGTCCGAAGCACCGCACATTCTCGACTTCCAATGAAAGAAAGTAGGCTGGTTGAGAAACAGATTGGTTATTCATAGACTGAAGTTCTTTTAGATGGCTAAGGGAAGTGGTTATTTTTCAATAGACATTATCGGCGGTAAGGGATCGTTAGAAAACAACTTCCCATTTTCGTTTGGGAATCAGGTATTTGGATTGAGCATCCTGAAAGGCTGCCCGTTCGGATAGCCGGTGGTGCGAGGTTTTGGGAGCTACCACCGGGAAAGGTCAATTCCCAACCTTCCCCACTTCGCCTCCGCCCCATAGGGGCGGAGGCGAAGTGGGGAGAAAAGTGGAGGTTGCTATGTCCGGTGGTAGGCCCAAAGCGGCCAACCGACCGGCTATCCGAACGGCAGCTCTTCGAGATGCAAACCCTAAAACACATACTTCACCGCGAGTTGGATTGTCCGGGCGGGAACAGAGGTGTTGATGGATTGGCCAAATCCAGGAGCTTCCAGAATGCGCACTGGGATGCCGAAATGGGTGCGGTTCAACAGGTTAAAGGCTTCGGCGCGAAATTGCAGGTTCTGGCGTTCGGAAATGGCAAACCGTTTGGTCAACGCCAGATCAACCGTCGCCACACCGGCGGCCCGGAAGGTATTGCGGCCAAGGCTGCCATCGAGCAACAAATCCACGTCAAACGGCGCTCGCAGCGAATCAATCGTGGTTCCTGGGGCGAGGGAAATCCGCGTCCGGCCTTCATCCGATACAATCAACCCCCGCAAGGTGTTGAGCCGGTCAGTCAGGTTGCCGTCCAGGTTGACATCCAGTTGGGTGTTGACGGTGTAGGGCTGCCCGGTTTGCAGCGTGACGATTCCAGCTACCTGCCAGCCGCCCAGGATGCGGTGCGTTCGAGCCAGCGGAAGGTCATACACAAAATGCGTGACAACCCGATGGCGAATATCAAAATTGGCGCTCCCTCGATCAAGCTGCAGTTTCCGGTCATTTTGGGCAAAGGCAAACGTGCCGGTCAGATCAAACAGGTCTGAGACATCATCAATGGCGTGTGAGTAGGTATACGCCATTCCAAATTGCAGCCCATCGCTGGCCTGCCGATCAAGTCGCACCTGAAGCGAATCAAACTGGCTTTCCGCCGAATTATCAAACACCGTAAACGCCCCAAGCTGGCGCACATCCCGATTGAGTCGCGGTGTGATGAGCGTCGGCGGCTGATTGGGCAACAAAAACAGCGCCTGATAGACCGAATTTGGTCCTAGATTGGGCGTTCGGAAGCGGATCAACTGGCGGCTTCGTGAACCAACATACCCGACGCCAAGCACATAATTTTTGGCGACCACGGCTTCAACCTGTCCACCAAACTGATGGGTGTAAGGTGTCCGCAACTCCTTTGCCGGCAGTGTAAAAGCCAGTCCTGGATTGGCAGCTTGAAGTGAAAATAAGGCACCGATTCCAGGCACAAACAGGCTGGATTGAAAGCCGACCGTGTTGGTCGTTCCAGGCTGAATCAATGGTGTCGGTGGTGTTCCCGCGCCGAAAAATGCCGGGTTGAGAAATGCGCCGTTAAATCGGTTAAACCCAATCAATGACGCGCCGAAGCTGGCTGGAATGAAATTTGGGAAGACATTGCGCGATTGACTGGTCAGGCTCCCCACCAGCGGGTCGTAATAAACGCCGTACCCGCCGCGAATCGAAAGTCGCTGGCTTTTGAACGGTGACCACGCAATGCCGACGCGAGGCGCGAAATTATTGCCGTCCGCTTCAAAAATTTTTTCCCGTCCATCCAAAAACTGCTGGTACGACGCCAGCGAGTCAAAAAACACTTTGGAAAATCCGCTCAAATTCGGATCGCCCGCCGGAAGGTCTTCCGGGCGGAGCTGGAAGGTGCGCTCAATACGCTGGCTCGCGTCGGTTGGAACGGTGTTGTATTCGTACCGCAGACCCATCGTGAGTGTGACTCGGGGATGGATTCGCCACGTGTCTGATACAAAAAAGTTCATTTCCGTCTGGCGTAAGCCCAGCGTTGAGTCAGGCGTTTGGGCCAGCGATTGCACCAGATTGGAGGGCAGCCCAAAGTTGACAAATTCGGTGCCGGTGCCAACTCTGGCCGACGCCCCGGCCACCACAAACCCTGGCGCAAACGTGGCTTGTGCGCGGTAGTTGCGATCCAGGAAGCTATTGAACTGCACCCGGCGGATGTCTGCCCCAACTTTGAGCGTGTGTTTGCCGAGGGTACTCACCAGTGTGTCGGCATACTGAAATGTGTTGTTGGTGCGTCCTTGCGGGAAAGTAAACACATCCACACCGATGGGACTGAGGCCCGAAATGGCCAGTTGCCCAAGCGGTCCGGTTAATCCATCAGGTTGACGGTCCCCATTGAGATCAATCCGGGGACGGGTTTGAAAAATGAATGGACTGCCGGCCTGCTCGTCAAAGCCAAGCGTCGTTCGGCCAAATGAAACGCGCACCTGATTGTAAGTGGTGGCCGTGAGCGTCGTGTCCAGAAAGAGCGAAATGTTGTGCGTTCGGGTTCGTGACCCAAGCGACCCACGCAAGGCACCGCCAACTGAAGGAATCAATGTTTCATCATCCGTCAAATTATAGCGTCCGGTGAAGTTATGGTCTTTTCCAAACAGCTTGAGTTGATGCGTGAGCCGGGCAGAGAAGAGTGTTCCATCAGCATCCGCTGGAAGAATTTGGGTAAAGGTGCTGGTGCCATAGGGTCCACCGGCGTTGTTAGGCAACGGAAACAGATCGAAGATATCCTGGGCCAGTGTGGTTTGAATCAGGCTGGAATTGCGTTCCGCTGGGGTTGGAACCGCGAAGTTGTGCTCCAGTTGACGGGTGGCGTTCTGACGCTCAAACGAGAAAAAGACGTGGGTCCGGTCTTTCACAATTGGTGCCCCGAGTGCAAAGCCAAACTGGTTGCGGCGATTCTTGTTTTCTTCGCCGGAGGGACCGCCAGTCAGGTCAAAGAAATCACGTGCTTGCAGGCCGTCCGTGGTGAAAAAATCATAAATTGTTCCGTGGACAGCGTTTCCACCTGATCTGGAAACCACGTTGACCTGCCCGCCAAAGTTACGCCCTGATTCGGCATCGCCCAGCAGCAGACTGATTTGAAATTCGTTGACGCTTTCAATGGATTGCGAGACCGGGGCAAAAAAGCCTTGCCGCCGAACGCCGACATCCTGGTCATTGTTGTCTGAACCATCCACCGTGAAATTATTGGCCCTCCCCCGCTGGCCATTGACTGAAAATTGACCGGAAGTTCCGACGCCGGGGCCAAGGCCAGGGCCGTTGGCGCCATACGTGGCCGGCGGCGGCAGAACGCCAGGGAAGAGAAACGCCATCACGTCAAAACTGCGAATTCCTCCAATTGGAAGTGCCAGCAGGGTTTGCGAATCAATATTGCCGCGCAGGGTGGCATCCGTTGGATTGATTTTCGCGGCTTCGGTTTGTGGTGTGGTGGTCGGCAGTGCGGTGCCTACTGGATATAATCGAATTGGCGGCACGTTGAGCGGGGTCACAATGTTGAGTGGAATCCGAACTGTATCGCTCTGATTATCCTGATATCCTTCGCGCTGGGCTTTGACCACATAGCGTCCTGGCTCCAAGAAAGGCATCCGATATGACCCGTCTGGGAGCGTTCGTGTCGCACGTGTGGTGCCGTTATCAATGTTGACCACGGTCACAATCGCGTTTGCCAGCGGCTTGCCATCTGGATCAATCACATCTCCGATCAATGTTCCAGAGGTTGTTTGGGCATAAAGTGATGGTGAAAACGAGAGCGAGCCCGTCAAAATGAGCAGGCTTAGCGTGATCCAGATTCCAAAAGAAGACAAAGTGGGTTTGAGAAAACCGATCATGCGGCCTCCGCGACCTGAAAAGATGGGTGGTGCTGTGGTGGGGTAGAACCGTAGGGCTGAAGAAACCAGGGCTGAGGGCTTGTGGTGTAACTGAAGCGATGAGGGATGAGGGATGAGGGATGAGGGATGAAATAAAACCAGTTCTTCAGCCCGATGTCTTCAGCCCCCAGCCCTGAGCCCGTTTTCTTCAGCCCGACTTCTTCAGCCCGATGTCTTCAGCCCTGAGCCCTGATGTGGACGCTACGCGAGGCAATTGAGAGCGTCAAGTGAATTTTCGGCTCCGGCAACCTAAAGCAGTTGCGACGCTTTGCACGAACGTGGTAGGTATCCAGCAGAAAAAGCACAAAAGAAAAAAGTTCAACTCACCCGCGGTGAAACCGGTGTACCTGGTAGTTTGAATTTTCCATAAAGGTTTTTGTTCGAATGAAAGAATGCCCAGCCTGCAATTCCTGCTATGACGACTCGGCCCGGTTCTGTATCCAGGATGGTTCTTCCCTGGCTGAATCGCTCCCCGGAAGTCGAACCTTTCACAATCGGTATCAATTGATTCGGATGATTGGCCGTGGCCGCCTTGGGGATGTGTACCAGGCCACCGATTTGACCAACCAGCACCAGGTTTCAGTCAAAATCATCCCACCTAATTTATTTACCACTCGTGAGGCCGAGACGACCTTTCAACAGGAAGTTCAACGGTTGATCAACATTTCCTCGCCTTATGTGGCCTCAACATTTGGCTACGGCTTACTGCCCAATGCCGCCAGTTATCTGGTGACCGAGTATATCGAAGGTCGAACGTTGAAAGATGAGCTTGAGGAAGAAAAAATTCTTCAAACATCACGGGCGCTTGAAGTTATCCGACAGTCAGCGATTGGGCTTGGGGTGGCGCACGATGCCAAAGTCCTGCACCTCGATCTCAAACCCGGCAATTTGTTGCTGATGGCTGATGAAGTCACCCGTGAATTACAGGTCAAAGTGGTGGATTTTGGGCTGGCCTGTTTGAAGGATTCACTTGGTGGAGCGGTGGTAACCGACACAGGATCAGTCATTTTCCGGATGCCCCACTACACCTCGCCGGAAGAATGCACCGGGCAGGCAACTGACCAGCGGTCAGATATTTACAGCCTGGGGATTATTCTCTATGAAATGCTGGCCGGGCGCGTGCCATTTTCTGAAAAGCAGCCCATGAAAGTCATTCTGGCGCACGCCACCAAAGCTGCTCAGCCGTTGCGTGACCTCAATTCTGATGTTCCACCCCCAGTTGAAGCCCTGGTAATGAAGATGCTGGCCAAAGATCCGGCCTATCGTCCGCAATCAATGGCGGCGGTCATTGCCGCGATTGAACAGGTACAGCCCAGTAAAAAGGAATCAGTAATGTACAAAGACGCTGTCAACCCACAGGCTGAATCACCCCAGCCGAAAGTCGAGCCTGATCCAGCTTCGCTCAATTTGCCGCTTCGGTTAACAATCATTGATACTGATGATGAAGGCAACAAATCACGAACCATCCCAGGTGTGGTCCATGATGCCTCGCCACAGGGAATGCGCATCCAGACCGGTACAGT
Source organism: Acidobacteriota bacterium (assembly GCA_016208495.1). Classification (NCBI taxonomy): domain Bacteria; kingdom Pseudomonadati; phylum Acidobacteriota; species Acidobacteriota bacterium. The sequence goes on from JACQXX010000086.1 coordinate 34,187, forward strand.
GGCAACCGGCCATCTCAACATTGTCAAAGATCACACCGTGGCGTTTAAAAACCGGCTCGACATCGAGGTGGACATTCCCACCGGGACGGTTCACATGGATGGCTTTGCTGTCCGATACAACCGGGCTCCGGATGGAATCAACTGGATTGTGTACATTTATATCAAGGAAATGCCCCGTGCTGATCGGCGGCTGTATGAAGCGTATTTGAAGACGGTTTAATGAGGGTTCAGGGTTCAGGGTTCAGGGTTCAGGGTTCAGGGTTCAGGGTTCAGGGTTCAGGGTTCAGGGTTCAGGGTTCAGGGTTTTCGAATCAATTTCTTTTTATTTCCTTTGGTTCTGTTTCCGTGGGCTTCACACCACGGCTATGACACAACGACCCTTCGGGCCTAAAACCCTTATCCTGGCGCTGAACCCTGAACCCTGGTTCAAAAACCCTGAACCCTGAACCCTGAACCCTGAACCCTAATTCTATGTCTCACCCCATGCGACGGCGAGGCGCCGATGTTGGCAGCGGATTTCAGGAAGCCCTGAACCGCACCAACGAAGCCTATGAAAAAGCAGGTCTGGCCTGCATTACCCGCAAGGCAATCCCTGGAAAATACACGGTTTCCCGTGAAAACAAGCGGCGGGGGCTCTCACTCCCGTCGGTTGAAGGGCTCAATGTGCTCCAATCTGGGGCCAGGCTGAGCGCGGGTGATTTGCAGAATATTCTCAAATCGGAAGGTGCTCGCGACCCACGCCAGTTTGTCCCCGAATCGCGTGCCGAACCCGATTACGGCGGATGTATTGCACCAACGGGGAGAGCGATTTATTACGACGCCAAAAGCACCAGTCGTGAACAGCTTGATTTTGATAACCTTCACCCGCATCAGGTGAGTTATCTCGAACGAACCGCCGCCGTCGGCGCCGTAGCTGGGTTTCTGGTCGAATTTTCCGCCCATCAGAAAGTGTTTTTTATCCCAATCCAGGTATTGCTGAAATTTAAAGCGTCAACCACACGCAAAAGCGTTCCCTATCGCTTCTTTGAAGAAAACCTGATTCCGGTCAAGCCTGGAAAAGGGTTGTTGATTTATGACTATCTGCAAACCATTGCCGACCAGGAAGCAAAGTATGGGAAGGACTTTTCGGGGCTGAAGGCATCGGGCTGAAGAACTGGTTTTCTTTCATCCCTCATCCTTCATCCCTCATCCCTTGGTTTCATCCCTCATCCCTTCCTTTGCTCCGAGCTTGCGAGTCTTCCGCCCCACTTCTGGTACACCAATTGCCCCTTAACTCTGAAGCCATTGAAACCAGGCCAAATGGCGTATTTTTCCAACTTCAGGAGGTCTCAATATGGCGTCAAACAGATGTCTTGAGATGATGCTGGCAATACTGCGGCAAATTCCTGCGAGAAGATTGCTCCAAATTATACTGGTTGGCTTTTGGGTGGTTTTTCCCGGTCAAATTGCCTGGGGCCAGTTTGTTACCAGCCACGACGCATTACCACAACCCGAGATTTCAAAACCTCTAGTTGGAGTTCAACTTACTGATCCAGTGTTTGGAACAACTATCCAACGTTTGACTGATGCCCGTGCGGCTGGAGTTGATGGGATATTCCCCGAATATTCGCGGCGGCAGGCGTGGAATGCTGACGAAACACTACTTCTACTGCGCACTGGAGATGGGGAAACGCTCCTCTATGAAGGCCGGACCTATCAGTTTCTCAAGCGGCTCGACGTTGGTGGCGAAGACGTTTTCTGGCATCCGACAAATCCATTGCTGCTTTATTACAACCCCGACAATGCGTTGCACTCATATCACGTTTTCACAGGTGAAGATGTCCTTTTGCATACCTTTGCAGATTATGACTTTGCCAATACTCGTGGCGAAGGCAACCTCTCAAACGACGGGCGATATTACGCACTGGTTGGGCAAAAATATAATCAGCAAACTGGGGAAGTCCGCTTTCAGGACTTGATTCTTTTTGATCTGATTTTGAGTCAGGTGGTCAAAACACTGGCGTTGCCAGAAAACCTGCCGGATTTTGACTGGGTTTCAATTTCTCCTGGCGGAAATTTCATCGTCGTGGATTATGCCAGCGAAGAAACCGGACCGTTTCGCGGCGTCGAAGTCTATGACCTGGAGTTTCAGCGACTCTGGCAAAAGCCTCTCAGTTCAGGGCATAGCGACCTTGGGTTGGATGCGGCTGGTGAGGAAGTACTGGTGATTGGTGTGTATGACCCCGAGCCAAATCGGAATTACATCAAAAAGTACCGGTTGTCTGGTGGTCAGGAAACAGTCCTGCTGGATATGGAGTGGTCGTTTTACAACCACATTTCCTGTCGGAATGAAGCCCGCTTTGACTGGTGTCTGGTCAGTACCTATGACGGCGAAGGTCGGCTGGAAGACTCAGCCAGTTCGTGGCTACCGTTTGAAGATGAACTCCTGCTGGTGAAACTCGATGGCAGTGGGGAAGTTCGCCGGTTAGCCCATCATCACAGTCGCCGGTTTTCACCTCAAACGCCCGATAGCGACACCAGTGTGTACTTTGCCGAACCTCACGCCACGATCAGCCGCCGGGGAGATCGGGTGCTGTTTGGAAGCAACTGGCGCCAGGATATTTCGCAGGCGTCAAGTGTGGATGCCTTTGTGGTAGATTTCCGAAGTCTGATTGAACCGACCAGTGATTTTTCGCTGGCACTCAACCAGATGCTCATCACGATTGAACCTGGCAACTCAACCCAGGTCACAATCACCACCCAGATCATCAATAACTTTGCCACGCCAATTGCGCTTAGTGCCAGTATTCGACCGTTGGAATCAGGTATTTCCGCGACATTTTCCCCAAATCCTGTTCAGCCCGGCGAATCGGCGACATTGACTTTATCCACCACTCCCGCAACACCGGAAGGGAACTATGTGCTGGTGGTTACTGGGATAGCGGCGGGGATTCACCATCAGGCCGCCGCCGCATTACAAATTGGTGTGGTCGAAGATTTTTCAATCGGGTTTGATGTGTCATCCGTCACGGTGGAGCGTGGTGATGTTGTCTCAGTGACGATGCACATTCAGCGAGTCGGTGGGTTTGTCGGCGCCGTCGAAATAAAAGCACTCAACGCGAAAGCGCTCAAACTCAAGGTTGTTCCGAAAAAAGTTTCAACCATGGGCGATGAAGTTGTATTTCGCATCAAACCCAAGAAAAGGGCTTCGCTTGGAAGCCATCCGCTTGAATTTGAAGCTCGTGATTTGTTTGGAAAGGTGCGAATGGCAAAGCTGGATGTGATGGTTGTGATTACACAGGCACGGTGAAAAAAACATGTCAAGATTTGTCGTCGGTGTGATGGGCGCCGGAGAGAATGCCCGTCCTGAAGATGTCGCAAATGCTCACCGGCTTGGGGAACTCCTTGCCCGCGAAGGCTGGGTCGTTCTTTCGGGTGGGCGGACGGCGGGTGTGATGGACGCCGTCAACCGGGGTGCCAAATCCGTGCCTGGAAGCCTGACGATTGGGATCTTGCCGTCGCGTGATAGCGTCGCTTCAGAGTTTGTGGATGTGGCCATTGTGACCGATTTGGGCAATGCCCGAAACAACGTCAACGTGCTCTCCAGTCAGGTCGTGGTGGTCTGCGGCAAAGGCGAAGCTGGAACCGTTTCAGAAATTGCACTGGCACTCAAAGCCCGAAAACCGGTTGTCCTCTGTCTGGCTGCGAGCGATGAAGCTCAATTGTATGAAGCATTTCTAAAAGAATTAGGCCGTGATTTATTGACGATTTGCCGGGCTCCCGAAGCTGTGATTGAGCAGGTGAAGTTTGTACAATCTCAACTACACACCTAGCCAATCATCCAAATTGTGTTCACCACAGAGGACGCGGAGGGCCACAGAGGAAAACCATTCATTCCAGCCAGTTCTTTCTTCCCAGTTATAATGAAATCTTCGCGTTATGGAAATGCTAAAATATTGAAAATACTGTATTCCCCTTGGTCCTCAGCTTCACCGGCAGACGACCAGCAAGCGGGGTTCGGTCATTTCTTCAATCGCGTATTTCAGACCTTCGCGGCCAAAGCCGGAATCTTTCACCCCGCCATAGGGCATGTGGTCAATGCGGTAGGTCGGAATATCACCCACGATCAGGCCGCCGACTTCGAGGGTTTCATAGGCTTTGAGCACTGCCTGCATGTCATTGCTGAAAATTCCGGCCTGCAGGCCAAACGGGGAGGCGTTGATGGATTCCACCGCCTGCTCAAATTCGTCATAGCCTTCAATTGTGACGACCGGGCCAAAAATCTCCTGGCAATTGACCCGCATTTCCGGATCCGTATTTGTCAAAACCGTTGGAGTCACACAACTTCCGTCACGCTTACCACCCGTCAGGCAGGTTGCGCCTCCGGCCACGGCTTCCTGAATCCAGTGTTCGACTCGAACAGCGGCTGTTTCATTGATCAGCGGTCCGACATCCGTGGTTTCATCAAGTGGATTGCCGATGGTGAGCGCTTCGACTTTGGGGACGAACAGGTCGAGAAAACGATTGAACACAGGGCGGTGAACCAGAATTCGCTGGACCGAAATACACACCTGCCCGGCGTAGCCAAACCCGCCAATGACAGCCCGACTCGCCGCGTGTTCTAAATCTGCATCCGAGTGGACGATCACTCCGGCATTTCCACCAAGCTCCAGCGTCACTTTCTTCTTGCCAGCCAGGCTTTTGAGTTTCCAGCCAACCTGGGCACTGCCGGTAAAGGTCAGCATTTTAATGCGGTCATCGGTAATCAAGGGCGTTGCATACTCAATCGGGCAGGGAAGCACCGTCAGTGAGCCCGCTGGGGCGCCAGCCGATTCGACGATTTCAGCCAGTTTGAGTGCTGTGAGCGGTGTTTGAGGTGATGGTTTGATGATGATTGAGTTCCCGGCAGCCAGGGCCGGGGCCACTTTGTGAGCCACCAGGTTAATTGGGAAATTAAACGGGCTAATCCCGGTAATTGGTCCAATCGGAAACCGCCGGACAATCCCGAACCGGCCCGCCGAAGTTGCCGCCCAATCAAGTGGAATGTACTCGCCGTTGATCCGGCGGGCCTCTTCGGCGGCGATTGAGAAGGTAAACGCCGAACGTTCGACTTCAACCCGCGCGGCCTTGATCGGTTTTCCCGCTTCAGCGGCCAATGTTTGGGCGAATTCTTCAGCCTGGGCGGTGATTCCGGCGGCAATGCGATTGAGCAATCCAGAACGCTCATAACTGCCCAGGCGCTTCAAGGCGTCAAATCCTTCAACTGAAGCCACAATGGCATCTTGCACATCGGTTTCCATCGCCTGATAGGTGATTCCCACCACGCTCTGGTCAAAAGGTGCACGAATTTCAGTAACTTCCGGCGACGTTCGCCAGGAGGTGCCAATCAGGAATTTGTGTTCGTGTGACATAAAAAAGAATGAAGAATGAAGAATGAAGAATGAAGAATGAAGAAAAAGTGTGGTTCCTTAACCTGTAACCGTCAATATAAAAAAACAGCAGTTGATTCAACCTTTCCAGGTCGTTGATCCTGCTGGAAAAAAGGACATAAAAGACATAAGGGACAAAAGGGACAGGTCGCAAGTCAATTTGGGTAACGGGGTGTTTCCATCACTGGTCTTGTTTTTCTTGGAAAATATTGATTTCTAACCACTAACCACTAACCACTAACCACTAACCGCATTCTTCATTCTTCACCAAAAAAGGCTGGCCGGATGAACATCCGACCAGCCTTTTTGAATGCGAGAGCAGGTTGAGTCTGTAACTACGGCTGAGGTGGTGCCTGGGCTTCAGACTGAGACAGCGTAATCAAGATTCGTTCAATCAGTTCCTGGTTGACGATCAGCCGTCCGGTTTCTTTCAGTCGGCGTTTGGCTCCGTCCAAATAGGCTTCGAATATAGCACCAGCGCGGGCACTGCGGAGATTTTCTTCAATTCCTTTGGACTGTTCAGCCAGTTTGGACATATCCGCATCCGTCCGACCGGTGACACCAACCACGGCCACCATCATCGTCAACGAATCAAATGAGTTATAGAACGGCGTGGTCAGCAGTTCGCCAGTTTTGGCTTTTTCAGCCACACCATACACGGCTGGGTACACGCGGCCACCCAGTGATGACGTCGCCACATAATCTTTCGCTTCTTCAAGCTTGAGCCCCTTGGCTTCGGCAGCGGCTTTCAATCCAGCGGCGTCTTTGGCCTCGGCAATCAGTTTTTTGGCTTCTTCATAAGCCATTTGAAGCGCTTTTTCTTTTTTCACTTTTTCGGTCACTTTGTCTTTGACATCTTCAAACGCCGGGTCGCTCGGTTTGCGGAGTTCCATCAATTGCGGAATGGCAAATCCACCCCGAACCCCAACCTTGTCTCCGATGTCACCCTTGATGGTCAACGCGGTGGTGGCTTCTTCAAATGACGGATTGCTTCCGATTTCAGGGATATCGTCACCGGCTGAAAAGAACGGCGTCGTCCGAATGAGGTCCTGGGGATTGACCGCTTTATCCTTGGTGCTCATTTCCTTGGCAACCTGAGCGGCGGATTTCTGAATGTCGCGGGTTTGGGTTAACGCGGTCAGAGCCGAATCGGCAAACTTGGAAGCCTGTTTATAGGAAAGTCGGTTGCGAACTGAAGCCATGAGGGCTTCGCGAGCTTCTTCAAAGGTCTTGGGTGTTTTTTCACTCACTTTGAAGATATAGAACTTGTTGTTCTTAAAGATCGGTTCGCTGACTTTGTTGATCTCAAGTGAAAATGCCTGTTCCAGCACATCGCCTGGTTTGACGTTGCTGCGTTCGACCACGCCCAGATCTCCGCCATTTGGAGCGCTGGCTGTGTCCTGGGAGTTTCCACGAGCAAGCGAGTCAAAATCTTCAGCCGGAACATTGTCAACCCCGCGTGCCCGCTTGACCAGTTCATTGGCCTTGGTGCGCACGGTGTCTTCATCCTTCGGCGTCAGCACATTGAGCACAATCTGTTTGACCTTGATGGATTTGACCTGTTTTTCAGGGTCATATTCTTTTTTGAGTTCTTCATCCGTGACCGGCACTGTTTCACCAGCTTTTTCCTGGCTAATGAACAGGTACTGGACTTTGCGCTGATCTTTGGTGGCGCGGAATGCATCTTTGTGACTGTCAAAATATGCCCGGATTTCTTGATCAGTCGGGGCTTCAACTTTGTCAAGATAGGTTTTTTCTTCAAGCACGGCGAACGAAAGCTGAAGTTTGGTGTTGCTTTGCTTGTAGTTTTCTTCAATTTCCTTCGAATTGATCTGAATACCATCGGTCACAAACTTGCGCAGCTTATCTTCGGTGATCTGGCGGCGCAGGCTTTGTTCAAATTCATAGACCGTACTTCCCTGGCGTTCGATGGCGCGTTTGAACTTTTCATAGCCAACCCATTTGCCGTCAGGGCTATACATTTCTCGAATCCGATCCTTCAATTCATCTTCGGTTGCCGTCAGTCCAAGCCGTTCGGCTTCGGCTTCGATGATTTTATCGCGAACCAGAGAGCGCAAAAGTTCTTTGTCGGTGCCACGGTCACGCAGACCTTTGACGTCGGTGGGAAGTGCCGCGGATGGCGATTGGGAGCGGTACATCTGATACATCGCCAGGTACCGGCGAATGCCATCAGCATAGTCCTTGGCCGTGATATCACGGCCATCAACTTCGGCAATCACAGTGCTATCCGCCACGGGTTCAACCACTTTGGGGCCGCTGCCGCCGCTGCTCCAGCCGCTGGGAGTGCCATAAGCAATAAACATACCGACGGCGAGAACCACAATAATGCCCACCAGAATGAGGTTCTGGGAACGCTTGTAGCGTGACATGAGACGTAACATAACTTGGTGAAAACCTCCGGAAACCATCTGCCGGGAGAGAGTGGCAGATACAGTCAAAATAGAGCTTTTGAGGAAAACGGGAACATTACCGTAAACCCGATTTGCGCGCAATAGAAAGACTGAGTTCGGGGCTTGGGGCAATCGAAGGGATGAGGGATGAGGGATGAAGGATGAGGGATGAAATAAAGCCAATTTCTTCAGCCCGATAATCTTCAGCCCTCAGCCCTCAGCCCCCAGCCCTGGTTTTCAGCCCTCAGCCCCAAGCCCTCATCTTTATGGTTTCCTTATAAACCCCTTACACCATTTTTATGTGGCAGCGGGTAAGCTCAGGTTCATTCAGAAAGGCTACCCTGACACACTGAAGTACAATTGAAAGAGTTTCATTTCTGTCAGGAGCTTAAAAATCTATGAACCATTACTCCAAATTTCACACACTGATTCAGATAGCCGGATTCGTCTGGCTGTGCGGTTGGTTTGGGACAACACCAATTGCGGCTCAAAGCGCGAGCGTGGAAATCCCGATTTCTGCAACCGAAGAAAAAAACACGACGGCCAAAAGCAGCGAATCAGCCGCCTCGGCGACAAGCGCTGAACTTTTAGCGGAACTCAAACGGCTGCGGGAAACCGTGGATCGTCTCGAAGGCCGGATCAAAACGCTTGAATCTGAAAAAACAGAACCGGCATCTCTCCCAGGTGCCACCACTCAACCGACTCTTTCAACCGTGGATGCCCCTCAACCATCCACTCAGGGCGAAGCCGTCAAAGATCTCTCGGCAGCCGACCGAAGCGTGCTGGATTTCTGGAACGAAACCACGGTCAACCTCACGGTGGATGGGTATTACGGGTATAACTTCAACCGTCCAGCGGGCCGAATCAACCTGCTTCGCGCCAATGATGTCACCAGCAACAGTTTCAACCTGAACCAGGCGACGCTGGTCGTTGAACGGGCGCCGAATGTTGAAGCCGGTCGCCGGTTTGGCGTGCGCCTTGATTTACAATATGGCCAGGCGACCGAAACGCTGCAAGGAAGTGCGATCAATGAAAACCGGCCCCAGGTTTACCGACCTGTTCTGCAAGCCTATGGAACCTATGTGTTTCCAGTCGGTAAAGGCGTCACGGTTGACTTTGGAAAGTGGGTCAGTGCCCTGGGGATCGAAAGTAATTTCACCAAAGATCAGATGAATTACTCACGGGCGTTTTACTTTAACTTCCTGCCGTTTTACCACTTTGGCTTTCGCACCAACTATGCCGTCAATGACAAATTCAATGTCACCCACTGGCTGGTGAATGGTGCCAATCAAAGTGAAGATTTCAATGGCTTTAAATCCCAGGCGCTGCTGCTCAACTTTAAGCCGACGAGCCGGGTTTCGTGGAATGTGAACTACTACACCGGGCTTGAATCACGCGACACCACGCCGGTGCTCAATCCTGGGGCGCCTCCGTTGCCGACCCAGCCTGGACTTTCAACGGATGTTATCAGTCCGGTGCCACGTGGCCGACTCCACATCCTGGATACCTACGCGACCTGGAACGCCACCGACAAGCTCACCCTGGCGGGTGAATTTGACTATGTCATTTCGCGCACGCAGACCTTTTCGGCTCCATCACGTGTGACAGGTGGGGCGCTCTATGCCCGCTACCAGTTCACTCCAGCACTGGCGCTGGCTGGGCGAGCAGAATATCTCTCAGACCGGGGTGGTCTGTTTTCAGGTGTGACACAGGCACTCAAAGAAACCACACTGACCGGTGAATACAAATTTGCCGATGGATTTCTGGCACGGGCCGAATGGCGACGGGATTTTTCAAATCAACCGTTTTTCCTGACTGCCGTTCCAGGAGTTCTGAAAAAAGAACAGAACACCGCCACGCTGGGTTTGGTGTGGTGGTTTGGACGCAAGCAGGGAAGCTGGTGAAAAAAAACATCGGGCTGAAGAAAATGGGCTGAAGATTCGCAGGCTCAGGGCTGAAGAAGACGGGCTGAAGAGGAAGGTAAACTACTGATATATATGGATTTCAGGCCCGGAGGGGCGTCGTTTAATAGCCGTGGTGCGAAGCCCACGGTTACAAAATCCAGGGATGAAGACATCGGGCTGAAGAAAAGGAATTATTTATGAGGCAGTTTGTAACATTAACTGGTTTGAAAACACGGTTGGGCGTGGTTTGGCAGGATCTGCAACTGTTGGCCGCCGTAACGCTGGCTCGGCTGATCGTGGCTCGTCAGCTCCGTGCGGAAGCACTTGAAAAAAATGATTTTATGGTCGTATCGCGGGCGTCTACCCGTTATATTGGCTAAGAGAGGTGACTTACAATGGCGGACCTGATGATGTGTTTGGCAACCGTGGTCTTTTTTGCGGTGGCCGTTGCCTATGTACACGGCTGTAAACGATTGTAAGGCAGGATGATATGACTTTCGAAGTGATCCTTTGTCTGGTCGTAACAATTGTGCTGCTGGCCTATCTGGTCGCTGCTTTGTTACGTCCTGAAAGGTTTTGAGATATGACGTTCAACGGATGGTTCCAAATCGGGTTGTTTTTTCTCGTGATCGTGGTGTTGACCAAACCCACTGGTCTGTACATGGCCCGTGTTTTTGCTGGTGAGGCAACCTTTCCAGATCTCGTATTGAGGCCGGTGGAACGGCTCATTTACCGGTTGACTGGAGTTGATGAAAAGGAAGAAATGCCCTGGACAACCTATGCGCTGGCCATGCTGGCCTTTAGCGTGGTGTCAATGCTGGTGCTGTATGCCCTGCAGCGTCTCCAGGGAGTGCTCCCACTCAACCCTCAACACCTTGCGGGTGTGGCTCCAGATCTGGCCTTTAATACGGCGGCTTCATTTACAACCAACACCAACTGGCAGGCTTATGGTGGTGAGACCACGATGAGTTATTTTACCCAGATGGCTGGATTGGCCTATCAAAACTTTGTTTCGGCAGCCGTCGGAATTGCGCTGGCGGTGGCATTTATCCGGGGGCTTGCCCGCTGCGAAAGCGATTCGCTCGGCAACTTTTGGGTTGATCTGGTGCGAGGCAGCTTATGGATTTTGCTGCCGCTCAGCCTGGTCATGGCCTTGTTTCTGGTTTCTCAAGGGATGGTTCAAAATCTGAATCCCTACACAACCGTCACGCTGGTTGAACCCCAAACGATTCAGGCGACCAATCCTGATGGCAGCGTGACCACCAAACAAATCACCGAACAGGTCATTGCCCAGGGACCGGTGGCTTCGCAGGTCGCCATAAAAATGATTGGCACCAATGGCGGTGGATTTTTCAATGCCAACAGTGCTCATCCCTTTGAAAACCCGACGCCGCTGTCCAATTTCATTGAAATGCTGGCCATTTTCGTGATTTCAGCCGGATTGACCTATACGCTGGGACATATGACGGGCTCACCGCGCCATGGTTGGGCTGTCTTTGCCGCGATGGCCGTATTGTTTTTGGTCGGGGTAACGGTGGCGTACTGGGCGGAAGCGCGTGGAAATCCACTCCTGTCAGGAACAAACCAGACTGTTTCCGCCGTGCAATCCGGCGGCAATATGGAAGGCAAGGAAGTGCGGTTTGGCATTGCCAACTCAGCACTTTTTGCCACCGTGACCACCGATGCCAGTTGTGGCGCCGTGAACTCCATGCACGACAGCTTTACGCCCATCGGCGGCCTGGTGCCGCTGGCCAATATTATGCTTGGTGAAGTGGTCTTTGGCGGTGTCGGCGCCGGAATGTACGGCATCCTGATTTTTGTCGTGCTCACGGTGTTTATCGCCGGACTGATGGTCGGGCGAACACCGGAATACCTGGGCAAAAAGATCGAAGCCTTTGATGTGAAAATGGCCATGCTGGCGATATTGATTGTTCCGCTGATCATTCTGGCTTTTTCGGCTATTTCCAGTGTCAGTTCGGGACCGCTGGCTTCGATTGCCAATCCGGGACCACACGGGCTGAGTGAAATTGTATATGCCTACACATCGGCGACCGGCAACAATGGGTCAGCATTCGGCGGAATCAGCGTCAATACCTTCTGGTACAACACCACGCTTGGGTTCTCGATGTTGATCGGACGGTTTCTTATCATCATTCCGATGCTGGCTCTGGCTGGAAATCTGGGTCGGAAAAAATCAATTCCTCCATCACTTGGCACTTTCCCGGTTACAACACCGCTGTTCACCACGCTGCTGGTCAGTGTGATTGTGATCGTTGGGGCATTGACCTTCTTTCCAATGTTGAGCCTGGGGCCAATTGTCGAAGATTTGCTGATGCAGGCGGGGAAGACTTTTTAGTCAGTAGTCAGTAGTCGAGTGTTGGGATTTTAAGATGTCTGTCACGTGTATTTCATTTGATTTAGATCGTTTAGGAACGATTCTTTTCAGGGATTCCACGGATTCAACGATCTGGGTTTTATCTACTGACTACTGACTACTGACTCTCTTAAATATATGAAACACCAAAATTTGTGGGATCAAAAAATTGTTCGTCAGGCAACGGTAGATGCTTTGAAAAAGCTCCATCCGCGCCTGATGATGAAAAATCCGGTCATGTTTGTGGTCGAAGTTGGGAGTGTTTTGACGACACTGTACCTGGTGCGTGATCTGATGGCTGGAGCACCAGGAATCGGCTTTGAACTGCAAATCACGTTGTGGCTGTGGTTTACCGTATTGTTTGCCAATTTTGCCGAGGCCATGGCCGAAGGTCGTGGCAAAGCCCAGGCGGCTTCACTCAAAAAATCCCGGACGGAAACTTCGGCCCGGAAACGACTGACTGACGGAACCACATTGATGATTCCAGCACCTGATTTGCGCAAAGGCGATGTGGTGGTGGTGATTGCCGGGGAATTTATCCCCGGTGATGGCGATGTCATCGAAGGCGTCGCCTCGGTTGATGAATCAGCCATCACGGGTGAATCCGCGCCGGTCATTCGTGAAGCCGGCGGCGACCGTTCAGCCGTGACGGGTGGCACCAAAGTGCTGTCAGACCAGATTGTCGTGCGCATCAGTTCCAATCCGGGCGAAACCTTCCTGGATCGAATGGTGGCCCTGGTCGAAGGCGCCGAACGCCAGAAAACGCCCAATGAGATTGCGCTGAATATTCTGCTGGCCGGGTTGACGATTGTGTTTTTGCTGGCAGTGGTAACGCTGCAACCGTTTGCGATTTACTCGGGCGCCAAACAAACAATCTTTGTGCTGGTTTCGCTGCTGGTGTGCCTCATTCCAACCACGATTGGCGGGTTGCTCTCCGCCATTGGCATTGCCGGAATGGACCGACTGATTCAACACAATGTCCTGGCGATGTCAGGTCGGGCGGTTGAAGCCGCAGGTGACGTCAACACGCTGCTGCTGGACAAAACTGGAACCATCACGCTTGGGAACCGGCAAGCTGCCGAATTCATTCCACTTCAGGGAATTAAAGACTCTGAACTGGCTGAAGCGGCACAACTCTCCTCGTTGGCGGATGAGACTCCCGAAGGTCGTTCGATTGTGGTGCTGGCCAAGACCCAGTTCAATTTGCGGGGACGGGAACTGGCCTCACATCAAGCTCATTTTATTCCATTTACCGCCCAAACCCGGATGTCCGGCGTGGACATGGACGGGCACGAAATTCGAAAAGGTTCAGCCGATGCCATTCAAAAGTATATTGCAAATGGTCAGCCTGGAAAGGTGTCGGCTGAACTCCAGGCGGCGGTAGAGCGGGTTTCAAAAGCCGGAGGCACGCCGCTGGTCGTGGCTCGCGACCGCCAGCCGTTGGGTGTGGTCTATCTCAAGGATGTCGTCAAAGGTGGTTTGAATGAACGGTTTACCCAGCTTCGAATGATGGGGATCAAAACCGTGATGATCACCGGCGACAACCCGCTCACCGCCGCCGCTATCGCTCGTGAAGCCGGGGTGGATGATTATCTGGCCGAAGCCAAGCCGGAAGACAAATTGGCGCTTATTCGTCGGGAACAGGCCGAAGGAAAACTGGTGGCGATGACTGGGGATGGAACGAACGACGCTCCGGCACTGGCTCAGGCGGATGTCGGAGTGGCCATGAATACCGGCACCCAGGCGGCCAAAGAAGCCGGCAACATGGTGGATCTTGATTCAAATCCAACCAAGTTGATTGAAATCGTCGAAATCGGCAAACAATTGCTGATGACCCGTGGAGCCTTGACGACCTTTTCAATTGCCAACGACGTGGCCAAATATTTTGCGATTATTCCGGCGATGTTTTCCGCCACATTTCCGGTGCTTAATGCGCTCAATATTATGCGGTTGAGCACGCCGCAATCGGCTATTTTGTCAGCCGTGATTTTTAATGCCTTGATTATCATTGCACTGATTCCATTGGCTTTGAAAGGAATTGCCTACCGCCCGATGAGTGCTGCGGCACTCCTCCGGCGCAACCTTCTGATCTATGGTCTGGGAGGTCTGATCGTTCCCTTCATTGGAATCAAAGTGATTGATGTGATTGTAACGGTTCTTGGATTGTCCTGAGTCGGCGATGGTCGTCAGGTTTGACTGGTGATTCTGAACCCAGATTCACACGCAATGCCTGACGACCAATCGGCCTTTTTGTTATCTTGAGAAAATGTATGAAAATACTTCGAACTGCAGTCCTGATGGTGGTGGTGACCACGATTTTGCTTGGGATTGTGTATCCGCTGGCGGTCACCGGAATTGCCCAAATTTTCTTTTCCGACAAAGCAAACGGGCAATTGATTCAAAAAAACGGCAAAGTCATTGGTTCAAAACTCATCGGCCAGCCATTTTCAGCGCCACACTATTTCTGGTCGCGACCTTCAGCCGCCGGAGCGGCTGGGTATGACGCCGGTGCCTCGACCGGATCAAATTACGGTCCGACCAACGCCAAACTGGTTGATCGAGTAAAAACAGACGTCGCCAAATTCCAGGCTGACCAGCCAGGGAAACCGGTTCCGATTGACCTGGTGACAACTTCAGGTTCCGGGCTTGATCCGCACATTTCACCAGCGGCAGCCGAATTTCAAGTCCCACGGGTTGCCAAAGCCCGCAACCTCACCGAAGATCAGGTGCGAAAGGCGGTGGCTCGCCACACCGAAGGTCGCGACCTTGGTATTTTGGGCGAGCCTCGGGTGAATGTGCTCCAACTCAACCTCGACCTGGACGCCGCAGGAATGAAGAATTGAGAATGAAGAATGAAGAAAGTGCCTGGTACTTGGTGCTTAGTACTTTGGAAACAATACCTTCCAAGAACCAAGAACCAGGCACTAAAAACCCTGAACCCTGAACCCTGAACCCTCAAAGTATGTCTCGACCCTCACCTGATACCTTACTGGCCAAATTGAAAGAAGCCGAACGCGCCCGGTTGCGGGTCTATATCGGCGCGGCTGCCGGTGTGGGAAAGACCTATCAAATGCTTGAAGATGCCCACGAACTGAAAAAACAGGGCGTGGATATTGTGATCGGGGCGATTGAAACCCACGCACGCTCTGAGACCGAAGCCATGATTGGTGATTTGGAACAGGTGCCGCTCCAGATCATTGAGTATCGTGGAAGTCGGTTTCTGGAACTCAATGTTCAGGCGATTCTTGACCGCCATCCGACCGTGGTGGTGGTGGATGAACTGGCGCACACCAACGTTCCCGGCTCGAAAAATTCCAAACGGTATGAAGACGTTTTGGAATTGCTCGATGCCGGGATTTCGGTCATGACGGCGGTTAATGTGCAGCACCTTGAATCCCTGAATGATGTGGTGGTCAAAACCACTGGCGTGCGGGTCCGGGAAACCGTGCCGGATAGCTTCTTGCAACGGGCAGATGAAGTCGTCAACGTGGACGTCGCGATTGAGACCCTGCGAACGCGCTTGCGGCAAGGGAAAATTTACGGTGTCGAAAAAATCGAGCAGGCCCTCAATAACTTCTTCCGGAAAGGGAACTTACTGGCACTGCGCGAACTGGCGCTCCGGCAGGCGGCCCAGGATCAGGCAGCGAAAGCACAGGTGTATCGCGAACGTGAAGGCTTGAACCAGTCGGTCATTCCTGAAAAAGTGATGGTGTGCATGGCCTCACACGGCAACGCCAAGCGACTGTTGCGGGATGGGTCGCGCATTGCCGGGCGATTGGCTTCGGACTGGTATGCGGTGTATGTCGAAACGCCTTCTGAAGAACCGGGTCGAATCAAACCGGAAGATAATGCGGCACTACTGGAAAACATCCGATTTGCCAAAGAGTTAGGCGCCCAGATCGTCAAGCTCAAAGGTCGCAATGTGGTTGATGCCCTGATTGAGTTCATCCGGCGCGAAGGAATCACCCACATCATTTTAGGTCAGACTGCCCGTTCGCGGTGGGATTTACTGGTGCGAGGTTCGGTCATTACCCGTCTGATTACTGAAGTCCGGGATGCCACGGTCCAGGTGGTGCCCACCGGGGATGATTCCGAGGTACCCTGACCCTTATGGAGTGCGGCGGCTTGACGCCACTTTCGCATTTTGGCTTACTGAAAGGCCACTATGTCTACAATTCCAATTCAACCCCCTGACCCGCCATTTGCCTCCAACCCGTTCTTAATTTCACAAAAAACAGGTGGCGCTGGCTACGTCGCTGCCATCGCCGGTATTGCTCTGGTTACAGTTGTGCTGGAGCCGATTCGTCAGCACATCAACAGCACCACGGTGGCGCTGGCCCTGTTGCTGGTCGTGTTGTTTGTGGCCACCGTGTGGGGGATGCGGCAGGCGGTGCTGGCATCAGTCGTTGGAATGCTCTGTTTTAACTTTTTCTTTTTACCGCCAGTGCGAACCTTCACGATTGCCGATCCGGATAACTGGGTCGCGCTCGGGGCCTTTCTGGTGACGGCAGTCACGGCAGGTCACCTGTCAGCCAGCGTGCGCCAACGCGCTGAGGAAGCCGAAACCGGACGGCTTGAGATTGAGCGCCTGTATCGCGAACTCCAGGCAGCCTTTGAGCGCGAAAGCCACCTTGAAGCTATTCGGCAAAGCGAACAACTCAAATCGGCTCTGCTCGACGCGGTCACCCACGACCTGCGCACACCGCTGACGTCAATTAAGGTTTCCGTGACGACGCTCCTGGACGAAACGGAACCGGGCGCCGAATTTGCGCTGGACCGCGAAGTCCAGCACGAACTTCTGCAAATCATTGATGAAGAAACCGACCGACTCAACCGGTTTATTGAGGGGCTGGTGGGTCTGGCTCGGATTGAAGCCGGGAAATTTTCGCTTCGCCGAACCTGGAACGCGGTTGATGAAGTTATTTCAGCGGCGCTCCAGCGGGCTGAATCCCAGACCCGCCACCATCGCATCATCCTGGAACTGGCAGAGGAATTGCCGTCCGTACGAGTTGATGCCCACGCTATTGCTGAGGTGATTTACACGCTGGTTGAAAATGCGGCAAAGTATTCGCCACCTGAAACCGCGATTGCCATTTCGGCCAAAACCCTGCCTGGAGAACTGATCCAGATTTCAGTTGAAGACCAGGGCATTGGCGTCCCGGCTGAAGAACACGAAAAAGTGTTTGAAAAATTTTATCGGGTGGCGCCAACCCAGGGGAACGATCCAGGGCATCCGACCAGCCTGGGGCTTGGGTTGTCAATTGCCCAGGGAATTGTGGAAGCCCACGGCGGGAAAATTTGGATGACAGCCGGGTATGGCGGGAAGGGCACATGCGTGAGTTTCACCATTCCGATTGGCGATGATGAACCGGAAGGACCTGAGCGAAATGCCGGAACCGAAACGGATTCTGCTGGTTGATGATGAACCCCAAATTACCCGCGTTCTCCGCCGGGCGTTGATGGCGCGTGGCTACGAGGTCCGAACTGCGGCTGAAGGGGTTGAGGCGCTTGATGTGTTCAAAACCTGGACACCGGATCTGGTCGTCACCGATCTGTCAATGCCCAATATGGGCGGTCTGGAACTCTGTGAACGGCTTCGGGCAATCTCAGTCGTTCCCATTATTGTTCTCTCCGTCAAAGGCGACGAGCGGACCAAGGTCGAGGCGTTGGATGCCGGAGCAGATGATTATGTTACCAAACCCTTTGGCATTGATGAGTTACTGGCTCGAATCCGAGCTGCCCTGCGGCGGTTGGCGGTGCCGGTCGCGGAGCCCAAAACAACTTTGACTTCAGGTGATTTTGTCATTGACCTCGAAGCCCGCCGGGTACTTCTCAACGACCTGGAAGTTCATCTCACACCAAAAGAATATGACTTACTGGCCTACTTGATCCGCCATGCCGGGAAAGTGCTTACGCATCGGACGTTGCTGGCGGCAGTCTGGGGCGGGAATTATGTTGAGCAAACCGAATACCTGCGGGTTTTTATTGGCCAGTTGCGCAAGAAAATCGAGCCGGATCCCTCCAAACCACGCTACATCCTGACCGAACCCTGGGTTGGCTATCGCTTTCAGACAGAGCGAAATAGTGAAATGGCGAAGTAGCGAAATAGTGAAGTCGTGAAATAGTGAAATAGTGAAATAGAATAGAATCCAGTGATTCTAGTGATTCATTGTTGACAGTGGCGGATATAGAAATGACACTTCGCTACTTCGCTACTTCGCTACTTCGCTACTTTGCTACTTCGCTACGTCACTTTTCTATTCAATGGCAAAAAAGCTGGCCAATCCTCATCTGCGCACTCTGGAAAGTACTTTGTCGAGCGTCTATGGCTGGGCGTTGACCACGACGATGCGTGCCACCTTGCAGGAAGTCATCACCAGTAAAGCTCAGCGGCTAGGACTCGATGAAATCACATACTGTCGGATGGCAGTCAAATCAGGTGGTGAACTCCAGTCTGTGGCTGAAGGAGTGATCAGCCGTGAAACCCTTTTTTTTCGAGATCAAGAGCAGTATCGGGCACTCCAAATGCTGGTGTTGCCAGCGTTGATCGAACGACGACAAAACGACCGCAAATTGCGCCTCTGGAGCGTCGGATGTTCGACCGGTGAAGAACCCTTTTCGCTGGCGATGCTGGTTGAATGTCTAATCACTGACCGGGAAAACTGGCGAGTGGAAATCCTGGCGGTTGAACTGTCGAGCAAGTCATTGATGGAAGCGAACGTAGGCCGTTATCCCGCCTCACAGTTGATCAATGTGGAGGCAGATTTCCGCGAACGCTTTTTTTCGATTCCTCAGACAGGAAATACCAATCTGCTGGAGTTAGACCGGAAAGTCCGGCGCAATGTCAAATTCCGACATGCCAACCTCTATGATGCCCAACTCTGGCAGTTTCTGCCGGGACAATTTGATTTGATCGTCTGTTCCAATGTGCTGTGTGATATGCACCACACCGGGGTTCAGCAAACGCTGGGACGGGTGCATCAGGCATTGTCACCGCATGGCTATTTTATGGTCAGCCCAACCGAAGCCTCTCTGGTTGTTTCTTCGCGTCTCAAACCAGCCCGGGCGCTTCCCTCTGGATTTTTTTTGAAAGCTGAGTGAATCGCGAGCATAGCGAGCGAGGGAGTGAGTCGTGAGGAGCGAGTAGTCAAACAAAAACCAATTGTTTAATGAGAGAACGTGAACCCCAGTTCAGGATAAGAATTTATCTTTAGGGCCTATCCCAAAACTCAGATTTGGTCAGTGCCACCTGCTCACGCGGGTGGCATTGATTCGGTATCATCTGGATTTGACGACGCGGGAGGGAGTTTGGGGATAGGCTCGTAACGTTAGACCCTGGGTTGACTACTCATATGCGCCAGGATAAGAAAGCCCGTGCCCTTTCCGTTGGTATTGAATGACGTTTTTGTTGGGTTTGGGTCTCGTCCTGACCGTGACCGTGGGCTTCGCACCACGGCTATTACACGACGACCCTCCGGGCCTGAAATCCTTATCCTGGCGCTTATGGGTTGACTACTCGCTACTCGCTACTCGCTCCTCACTAGCTCGCTACTTGCTTCTCGTTCTTCCACTCACTTGTCACATTCCGCCTAAATCATTAGAATCAAGCCGAATAAAAGACGTTCTGCAACTGCCTGGAAAACGCACTTTGGTTGCCCCTCTACAAAAACAAAATCCAATTCACTCTCTCGAACCTCATTCGATATCGGCTCTCGAAACTGATCACCGGCACTTTTCACGTTTGGTCTTTACCCGGCGGGCAGTCCAGGTTGTTTGGGCCCTGTCACCGGTGATTCTTTCGTGTTGGCGTGACCTGCATCGGTACTGGTTCTTTGGAAAGCCACTTAAACGGAGTGAGTCGCATCATGCACGCCGCGCTATCACCATCCGCCGGAAAATCGAATCCCTTGGCGTGAGCTTCATCAAAGTTGGACAGGTCCTCAGCACTCGCGGAGATTTGTTTCCCAAAGTCTATATCGACACCTTGAGTACGCTTCAAGACAGTGTCAATCCGTTGCCGTTTGAACTGGTTCGCACTGAGTTGGAAGATGTTTACGGGCAGTCATTGGCCGTGATCTTTGACACTTTTTCGGAAAAGCCGCTGGCGTCGGCCTCAATGGGACAGGTTCATCAGGCGACATATGCCGGTCGGGAAGTGGTGGTCAAGCTGGTGCGACCTGGTATTGAGCCGCTGGTTTGGATTGACTATTTCTTGATTCAGGCGATTTTGAATTTTCTGGAATCGCAATTTTCCCGCTTGACGGCCAGTACCTCGGACATTCAGGTTTTCCTCCGGCTGTTTCGACAGGTCGTGACCGAAGTTCATCGCGGAATGCTGGAAGAGATTGATTTTCACCGCGAACGGCTCAACGCCGAGCGTCTCTTCAAGCAGTTGGCAACGCGACCTGGAGTCAAGGTACCTAAAACCGTACCGGAACTCTGCCATCCAACGGTCCTGGTTCTGGAATATCTTGCCGGAACAAAAATCTCAGATCTGGAAACGCTTCGACATCAAGGATTTGAACCGCTGAAGCTGGTTGAGCAGGTGGTTGAACTCTATGTCGAAATGATTTTAGTCAACGGCGTCTATCACGGTGATCCACATCCGGGGAACATTTTTGTCAGTTCGCGGGGCGAGATCATTCTTTTTGATTTTGGCATTGTGCGGGAACTTTCCCAGGCGATGCGCGATGGTTTGATGGCAATGGTCTTAGCTGGTGTCCTTGGTGAAGTTGAGGGTGTGGTGGATGAACTTTACCGGCTGGGAATTCTGGATCCAGCAGCCAACCGCGAAACCGCATTGATTGTCGCCCGCAAAATTGCGGATCTCCATTTTCAAGGAGTTGGCACGGCAGATCGGATTGAAACCACACGCCGCTTCATTCGCAACGCATTTGGCTATCTGCCGTTGCATCTGCCTCAAGAACTGGTGTATGTGTTTCGTGTCACCTCCATGCTCGAAGGTCTCGGCACCCGAGTGAAACCCGGTTGGAATATGATGGCCGATGGCAGCCCAGCCATTCGCCGCGTCGTCGGACACCTCCTGGTTCAACACACATCTGTTTCCTGGCTGGACACGGTTCGCTCCTGGGCCAAACGTTTGTGGAATTCATTTTTTCGTGAGTAGGTAGTGAGTCAGTAGTCGGTAGTCAGTAGACCAAACCCAGGTATTCCAGTTTGCAAAGACCTTGAAAAGAACTCTTTGCAACTGACTCAATAAGAACCCAATCCACTTGACAAGAAATTCAAATCCCCAACACTCGACTACTGATGCCAGTTAAGAGTTGAAAAAAATGAGCGGATTTGAACCCGCGAAGCGGGTGGAAGGCTCGTAGCCCAGGGTGCAACCCTGGGAAAACGTTGCCTCCTCACCCCCGCCCGGCCAGCCGCCTACGGCGGCTGGCCGGGCGGGGAAAAGGTGGGGAATGACCCGAATTCCCAGGGCTCGAAGACTCGCCCTGGGCTACGAGCCGGCGCCCAGTTCCTGGGCTGAGAACCAAAACGGCTTTAACTCTTCACTGGCATTACTGACTACTGACTATTAACTTTCAACAGTGGACTTTTACTTTTTCAACATTTCTGGGAGGTTTCTCATGGGTAAAAAAGGGTATGAAGCAAGCATCACTCGGCTCGGCTGGCAGTTGCGCACTGCTGTGCTGATGACGCTGAGTGCAATGGTTTTGACCGTTGCGGTCACCACAACCACGGTGGCCCAGTCGGTGATACAGATTCGGGGAACTGTCACGTTCAAGGATAAAGAGGACGCCAAACCGGAACCTCGCAAAGACGTTGAAGTTTCCGCCTATCGTCAAGACATCAAAGGCCAGAAGCCCTTGACCGTAAAGACGAACAAAAAAGGCGAATTTGTCATGACGCTCCAATTTCGCGGCTCATATGTGATGGTGGCAACTGGGGAAAACGTTCAGGCTCAATTGTTTGGGCCATTTCAGGTGTCAGAGGAACGCAAAGTTGATTTTGAACTCGTGCCTGGTACTGGCAATAAACCAACTGATCAGCAGATTGCTGACTTTGTCGCCCGCAGTGCCGCCCCAACCACCCAGTTGACCGATGAGCAAAAAGTGGCGATTGAAAAAGCCAAAGAGGAACGCGCCAAGATCGAAGCCGAAAACGCCAAGATCACCAATGACAACGCGGCGGCTGAAAAACACTTCAAGGCTGGTCTGGAACTCTTTAAAAACAAGAGCTATCTGGAAGCTTCCGTTGAGTTTAAGGAAGCCGCGAAATACAACAATATTGACGCCGGTATTCCTTACAACGCCGCCGTGGCGCTCCAACAAGCCGGCAACGAAAAGTACACCGCCAAAGACACAGCCGCCGCCGCCGCACTCTATAAAGAATCGAGTGATTATGGCCTCAAGGCGATTGCCATGAAACCCGAAGAGCCTAGCTATAAAGAATTGACCGCCCGTTCCTTGCGGAATTTTGGTGCTTTGACCCGTGATAACTCCTTGATTGAAAAATCAATTGAATTGATGAAGGAAGTCCTTCCTTACAAAGTTGATCCAAAGGAAAAGCAGAAAATTATCCTCGACATCGGCAAGACTTATGTCCAAATCAGCAACAAGGATAAGGCGGTGGAAACCTTCCGCTCCTATCTGGCCAATGATCCTGACAACCCGGAGGTGAAGTATGAATTAGGGTTGCAGTTGATTGCCGACGAAGGTAATAAGAAGGATTTTGAAGAAGGGTTGCTTCTGATGCAGGACGTCAAAGACAGTCCAAAGGCAAGTGCCGAAACCAAGCAAACCGCCAGTTCGGTTTTAGAAGCCTTTGCGGCAGCCGCTGAAGAAGCCAAGAAAAACAAAAAAACTGGTGGCGGCAAGAAAGGGAAAGGAAATTAGGGCTGAAGAAGTCGGGCTGAAGACTCGCAAGCTCAGGGCTGAAGAAGTCGGGTTCAATACCCTGAGCCCGATGTCTTCGGACATCTGGCTCGACAATTCAAATCAGTTTGCGAAATCATGGGCATTTGTGAAAGGCTGGTCTCTCAGATCAAATTTTCACCATGCCCATTTTCATTTTAGGAAAAATTCAAAGTTCCACCCCTGGAATTTATCCTCATACCATTTTGGATGGAAAGACTCGTGTTAGAAAATAGTCAAGTGATTCAATCAGATGAACTTAGTGAATTACTGACTACTAACTACTGACTACAAACTGGTATCACTACAGATCGGGTGGAACTACACAGAAAGGAAGTCAGGAAATATCGTGGCTACGATTCATCGCAGAAAATCAGTGCCGGTCAATGTCGGAGGCGTGTGGGTAGGGGGCACTCACCCAATTGTGGTTCAATCAATGACCAATACCGACACGGCGGACATTGCTGGCACCGTCGAGCAAGTTGCCGCTCTGGCTCGGGCCGGTTCAGAACTGGTCCGCATTACCGTCAACACTCGCGAAGCCGCCGCCGCCGTGGGTGAAATTGATAAACAGTTGAAAACACAAGGGGTTTTTGTTCCGCTGGTCGGTGATTTTCACTACAACGGACATATTCTGCTGCGTGAATATCCAGACTGTGCCCGGGCCCTGGCGAAATACCGAATCAACCCCGGCAATGTCGGTTTTGGCCGAAAACACGATGCGAACTTCAAAACCATCATTGATTTAGCGATTGAATATGACAAGCCGGTGCGAATTGGGGTCAACTGGGGGTCGCTTGATCAACAGATGCTGGCTCGAATGATGGACGAAAATGCCAGTTTGCCGGTGCCGCTTGATGCCCGGGGCGTGATGATCAAAGCCTTGATTGCCAGCGCACTGGAATCAGCCGCGATGGCTGAAGAATACGGCCTGCCACATAATCGCATTCTCATCAGTACCAAAGTTTCGGAAGTCCAGGACTTGATTGATGTCTATCGTGAACTGGCAACCCAGTGTGATTTCCCGCTTCATCTTGGGTTGACCGAAGCCGGGATGGGCAGCAAAGGCATTGTCGCCAGTACGGCTGCCATGTCGGTGCTCTTGCTGGAAGGCATCGGTGACACGATTCGGGTCTCGCTGACTCCACCGCCGGGTGGGGATCGCACTGAAGAAGTGATTGTGGCTCAACAAATTTTGCAGACAATGGGATTGCGCAGCTTTACACCGCTCGTCACCGCCTGCCCCGGATGTGGCCGCACCACCAGCACGCTCTTCCAGGAAATGGCGGAAGATATTCAGTCATATCTGCGCAACCAGATACCGATTTGGAAAATCACCCATCCCGGTGTCGAGGAAATGAAGGTGGCCGTGATGGGCTGCATTGTGAATGGACCCGGTGAATCAAAACACGCCAGTATTGGCATTTCGCTTCCTGGAACAGGCGAAGACCCCCGAGCGCCGGTGTATGTTGACGGTGTAAAGGTCGTCACGTTGGAGGGCGCCGCTATCGTGCCGGAATTCTTATCGCTTCTGAATCGGTATGTTGATGAGAAGTTTGCCAAAAACAGAGGCTGAACACCTTGAAATAAAGCGGTATCAAGCTGCCGCATTCCGAAAAAGGGTAAGACTGTATGTTGACGGCTGAACGTGGACTCTTTCAATACACCCACTGGGCAAACCAGGAAATTCTGGTGGGACTCAAGCAGGGGACTCCGCCAAATCAAAAAGCATTGCGGTTATTTGCTCATATTCTCAAAGCTGAAGAGGGCTGGTTACGGCGAATGCAGGGGGAAGACACCTTTGGCATGAATTTCTGGCCGGATGTGAGCGTTGCCGAATGTGAACACCTGGCTGACCGGATGCGCCAAGCCTATACCACGTTTTTAGGCAGCCTGACCGCAGAGGACCTTGGCCGGAAGGCGGTTTATCGCAACAGCCAGGGAACTGAATATCAGACAGCGGTTCGGGATGTTCTGGTCCACGTTGCTTTTCATGGCGCCTATCATCGCGGCCAGATTGCCATGGTGTTGCGTGGTGACGGCGTACCCCCACCCTACACTGATTTCATCGGCTTTGAGCGCATCGTGGGAAGCCCTTTTGAATAAAGAATGAAGAAAGTGGTTAGTGGTTAGTGATTAGTGGTTAGTTCTTGGTTCCTGGTTCTTCTTCGAAAATATTGATTTCTAACCACGAACCACGAACCACTAACCACTAAGGGACTGTAAAAATACAACTTCCCGTTTTTATCGAAAGTCACCCGGAGAGATCCAATTTCAGAACAGGCAACCACGAAATACACGAAAAACACGAAAAAGAAATCCAAAGACTTCAATGGGGTCTGAGCTTTTGTCAGGGAAATGTGGAATCTGGGGTTGCAACCCACCGTGAATCAACCTGTTCCGCGTGACATCAAGCGAATTCTCATTTGCGCCTACCTTGGACTGGGCAATTTTTTGATGTACACACCGACGCTTCGCGCCTTGCGGGAGCATTTTGCCGATGCCCAGATTGATTTGCAGGTCGGCAATAACACCGGGTGTGAAGCCGTTTTGGAGGGGACCGACTATTTCCATCGGGTATATGACGTCTGTGCCAAAGCCAGTTGGAAGCGGTGGCGACGGCACATTCAGGAAGTTCGCCAAAACCGCTATGACTTGATCATCAACGAATTTCACAGCAATTCCCAGCATCTGGCGACGATGGTCAGCCTTTCGGGCGCGCCCTATCGCCTTGGGCATGTCCGCAGCCCAGGATGGCCTGACCGATACGGGTTCATTTACAACCTGCGCGTCACCATGCGCGAAGACCAGCACGAGATTGATCGCTATTTTGCTCTGGCCCGGGCGCTTTCAATTCCTGAAGACCGACTTATTCCGAAAACTTTCATTCATTTGCGCAAAGAGGATTACCTGTGGGCGAGTCGTTTTTTGACTCAGGTTGGGGTCCGACAGGGAACACCTGTGGTTGGAGTTCAAATGGGGACATCGGCCAATATGCGCTGGAAACAGTGGTCGCCTGAAAAATTCAGACTTCTGTGTGAGCGGCTTCTGGGTGAGCATCCAGAAGCCGTATTGCTCCTGCTTGGTTCGCCAAATGAAGCCTTGATGATCCAGGATGCCATGCGCGGGCTCACCGAGCGGGTGATCCTGGCTGTTGGGGAAACCACAGTGAAACAGGTGGCCGCACTGGTCAAGCAGTGTGCCATGTTGATTTGCAATGATAGTGGCCTGATGCACATGGCGATTGCCGTTGAAACACCCGTTGTGGCCATTTATGGTCCAACCGATTACCGCCGGACGGCCCCGCTGGATGCAATCCATACTGTTGTCCGCAAAGACCTTCCCTGTAGCCCCTGCTTTCGGATGGAGGGCCCGTTTACCGTTCAAGCTTGCCCTCATCACAATTGTTTGACCACAATGGATGTAACCGAAGTTTATACCCAGGTCGAAAAGACCTTGCAGCGTGTGATCTGAAGATCTCGTGTGGATAGAGCATCTTATTTTCTCTCCGAGGATTAGCTATGTCAGATTTCCAAAGTTCCGAACTGACTCAGGAAGGTTCGTCTGAATCAGTCGGATCTGAATCACCGGCTGCCTGGCAGGCACTCAACACCCTGCTGGAATCACCCGGCAGAATTTTGCTGCTCCTGGCTGGGGTATCAATTCTGGTGTATCTCAACACATTGGGGAATGGATTTGCTTATGACGATGTGATGATCGTCGAGAAAAACCCTCTGCTCCGCAATATTGCCAACATTCCAAAATTGTTTCAGGTTGGCTATTGGGATCACTGGGTGACCGGGTCAGCCAGTTATCGCCCGGTTTTGACGACGACGTTTGCGCTTAATTTCTTCATCACGGGCCCATCACCCTGGGGCTTTCATCTGGTGAATATCCTGCTGCATACCGCAAACGTCTGGCTGCTGTTTACCTTGTTGTGTCGGTATCAGGTGAGTCAACGGCTGGCGGTGATGGCTGCAATTTTGTTTGCCATTCACCCAGTTCATACCGAAGCAGTGGCAAACATTGTTGGACGCGGTGAAGTGCTGGCAGCCTTTGGTTTTGGATTGGCGTGGTTGTGCTGGCAGAAGCGCGAAACATCAGAAAACCCAATCCATCGGATCGGGTTCTATCTCTGTGCGCTGACGTCCTATCTCGCTGGCATGCTGAGTAAAGAACCCATCATTATCTTGCCAGTCTTGTTATTCAGCCTGGATGTGGTCCGGGAAACCCCGGAACTGTCAGTTCGACGATTGCTGCCGCGTCTCCCACGGTTGGTTTTGCCCTACCTCGGGTTTGTGGTTGTGCTGGGGGTGTACTTTGGGATGCGGTTTATGGCCGGCCAGGTCCTTGACCAGCACCCGGCTGCCAAAATCCAGGAGATGGCCAGCCTGACTTTTTTTGGGCGATGCGCCACCATGGCGTCAATGAGCCTGGAGTGGGCACGCTTGCTGATCATTGGGTATCCGTTGCGACCCTTTTATGATCCCAATCACTTTACCGTTGTGTCCCACTTTACGCTCCGTTCCTGGGCAGGGCTGGTGGGAGTACTCGGTTTAATTGCAATCGCGGTCAAAGCCTATCGTCGGTATCCGGTTGTTACTTTTGCGATTTTCTTTTGGTTTGTAACCATCAGTGTCGTGAGCAACATCCTGGTGCTGATCGGGTCAATTATCGCGGAACGGCAACTCTATTTGCCTTCGGTCGGAGTCGTGATTTTGATTGCCTGGGCAGCCGAACAGTTTTTGTTTTCTGAAAAATGGGCGACAGCCCGGCTCCCGGTTCAAGCCATTGCCAGTGTTACGTTGGTGATGCTGTGTGTTGGCTATGTCTTTATCACTTCGCGTCGAAATTTGGATTGGCGTGATAGCGAGACCTTATTTTCAAGGTTTATCGAAACTGACCCCCGGAGCCCGCTTGGATATTCGGTCTTGGGAAACTATGCCCTTGAACGAAAAGAGTATGCGCTGGCAGGTCAGTTGTTTCGCAAAAGTCTGGAATGCACCCCGACTGCCTTTGCTGGAAAATTTGGTCTGTGTCGGGTAGCAGTTCAAACCGGGCAAATTGAAGAAGGCAAGTATCTGGCACGCCAACTCGTGGCTGCTCAGCCCCCTAACCTGAAGCCGCCAGCTTCGGATTGGGCGCTGGTGCATGAGCTCTATGCCCAGCTTTTAGCCAAAAATAAGGAATGGGATGCAGCGCTGATCGAAGTGAAGAAAGCGATTGAGTTAAATCCTAAAGCGTATGATTCCCAGGTCTTGCTGGCCAATATTTTGCTGGAGACCAATCAAAATGAGGCGGCGCTGGAACAGTTGCGAACCTTGACCCTTCGTTTTCCAGAGTTTGAACAGGCATTTAACAATTATGGAGTGGCTCTGGCGCGCTTTGGCAAACTGGTGGAAGCCGAACGCCAGTTTCAACGTGCCCTGCAACTCAACCCAAAATCAACCGAAGCGGCTCATAACCTCGAACAGGTACGACAAGATATGCAATCGTCGCCAAAGTAATACCAGTTTGTAGTCAGTAGTCAGTAGTCAGTAGATCGCTAAATTTATTTGATAGAACTATTTGACTGTTTCCTGGTGCAAAGCGGCGGTGTGTGATTGAAATCACTTTGACCTTGGATTTGGTTCCACGCTAGAGTTGCGGCTTCTTTCTTTTCCCCTCGCATACTGATAAAACGTTTGTGCTAGAAAATGGTTAAGTAACTCATTTCAGTGAAATTAGTGAGCTACTGACTAAAACTGATGGAAGCCTGTTTGCTTTTTCGGTTGAGAACTTGCCATGTCGGATTTAGAACCCTCTGATTCGTCCCCTCCACAGTCATCTGAAGTCCTCCAGAATGGGCCTCCGGTTCTGTTTTCAATGGTGGAATCGGTCCTGGCCTCACCCGCTAAAACCATCATTGGGCTGGCGGTTCTATCAGTTTTGGTCTATTTGAATTCAATCGGAAACGGATTTGCTTATGATGATGTGCTGATTATTGAGAAAAACCCGCTCATTCGCAGTGTTTCCAATATCCCCAGACTTTTTCTGATTGGGTATTGGGACACCTGGTATGCGGGCGCTGCTGCCTATCGGCCATTCCTGATGATGACGTTTGTTCTCAACTATCTGGTGAGCGGAGCCGATCCCTGGAGCTACCATCTGGTGAATGTGCTGCTGCATGCGGCCAATAGTTGTCTCCTTTACTTTTTACTCGTCCGATATCAGATCAGTTTATCGCTGGCGGCTGTCGCGGGAATCATCTTCGCGATTCATCCAGTTCACACCGAAGCGGTTTCAAATGTGATTGGACGTGGCGAAGTTTTGGCGGCTTTTTGTTGCGGGGTGTCCTGGTTGTGCTGGAAGGAATATCAGGATGCCACGCGGCCTGCCCGCAAATCCGGTTTGTTTCTGGCGGCGATTGTCGCCTATTTGATCGGGTTGCTGACCAAGGAATCCATCATCGTCTTGCCGGTATTGTTGTTTGGGTTAGATTTGTTCCGGGTTGAACGTGCGGCTGAGTTGCGTCAATTCGGTGTGCGATTCCTCAAGCTGGCGGTGCCGTATGTGGGTTTTGTTGGGGGATTGGCGATCTATTTTGGGCTGCGTTCGATGGCTGGCCAAATCCTGAGCCAAAGTTCTGAGATTAGCCTTCCAGAAATGGCGAAACTCTCCTCCTGGGGACGCCTGTCCACCATGGCATCCATGAGCCTGGAGTATTTCCGGTTGCTGGTCATCGGGTACCCGCTCCGGCCCTATTATGACCCACTTTCATTTGGAGTTTTGTCGAGCCCAAACTGGCGGTCATGGCTGGGTGTGTTTGGGGTGACTGGGCTGGCTCTGGGGGCCATTCTTGCCTATCGCCGGGCCCCAATCGTCACTTTTGCCATCGGATTTGTTTTCGTCACCCTTGGTCTGTTTAGCAATGTTGTCTTTCTGGTTGGATCGCTGGTGGCCGAGCGGTTTCTCTACCTGCCGTCAGTCGGGTATGCCATTGTGATTGCCTGGCTGGCGGAGCGGTATGTGCTTTCAACGTTTCGTTCTGACAAACCGGCCATCGGCCAGTTCCTCCCGGCTGTGGTTCTGCTGGTCTGTTGTGTGGGATATATTGGGATAACGACGCGGCGCAATCTGGATTGGGCCAATAATGAAGCCCTGTTTACCCGCTTTATCGAAACGGATCCAAAAAGCTCATTGGGGTATACCATTCTGGGTGATATCTTCTTGAAGCGCGG
This sequence comes from Acidobacteriota bacterium, assembly GCA_016208495.1. Lineage (NCBI taxonomy): Bacteria > Pseudomonadati > Acidobacteriota > Acidobacteriota bacterium. The sequence goes on from JACQXX010000086.1 coordinate 64,384, forward strand.
AGAGCTTCCCCAGGCCCGACGCTTGTTTGACAACTGCCTCACCCTTTCCCCTGCATCTTTTGCCGGGCATTGGGGCTTATGCCAGATTGATTTTCAGGAAGGGAAAACGCTCGACTGCCGCAATCGAATTGAGTATTTGCTCGGATTTGAGCCGCCTCAATTAGTCCCTCCGGCGGATGACTGGGCACACGTTCACATGCTCAATGCCCGGCTCTGGACGCTGGAGAAGAACTGGGAACAAGCCGTCACCGAAGCTGACCGGGCGGCGGTACTCAGTCCAATTATTCCTGATGCGCAATTACTTGCCGCTGATATTCGGGTGCAGGCCAATCAAATGGATGCCGCCTTGAAGTTGTATCAGGCGTTAACACACCAGTATCCGGATTTTGATCGAGGGTTTAACAATTATGGTGTGGTTTTGCTGCGGTTGGGGAAACTCACGGAGGCCGAAGCCCAGTTTCAACAGGCACTCCGACTCAACCCGGATTCGACAGTCGCCGCTCGTAACCTGGGGCTGGTACAATCCAGACTCCAATCTGTTCCCAAGTAATGCTCAGGTCACGTGTTATGCCAACCATTGAAACCGAAGCTTTTGCCCTGCGGACCTACCCTTTCTCAGAACATCATAAAGTCTGTGTCTTTTTTACCCGTCAGGTTGGCGTCGTTCGTGCTGTCGCTCATGGTTCACGAAGAATGAAGAGCAAATATGGCGCCGGGCTGGAACTCTTTTCACAGGTCCATCTCAAATTTCGCGAACGCGAGGGCCGTGATCTGGTGGAACTGGCTGATTGCGAACTGGTGAAATCTCATTTTGAGGCGGCGGCCAACCCGGAAATTGCGGCGATTTTTAGCTACTGGAGCGAACTGATTTCCGAATTTTTGCCTGCGCACCAGCCCAACGATCACGTGTATCGGCTCCTGGCCGCCTTGCTGCCCTGTGTTGAGTCTGAACTTGACGCCACTGACGCTTTGCTCCGATACTTTGAAACCTGGCTGCTCAAGCTCTCCGGCTTTTATCCCGATTTATCTCTGTGTGTTACCTGCGGAACTGACTTTCCCAACCAGGAATCATTGTATCTGGCACGAGACGGTACACCGGAGTGTGCCAGTTGTAGCGAGCGGCGCGGGTTGGCTCTTTCACCGGCCTCACGTCATCTTATTGGGCGCATTTTGCGATGTCCTCCCGCAGAATTTGCCACGGTTCTCATCGAGCCGCAGACGGGACGTGTCCTGGAAGAATTAAACCAGCATCTGATTCGAACATCTTTAGAGCGCGAATTGAAAGCCTACACCGTGCTCAAGCAATTGCGAGAGTTTTCACTTTAGTCGGTCTTCTTAAGGAAAGGATGAATTATGAATGATGAATTATGACAGATACATGATTTTTAACCAGTGAAATAGCTCTATTTCCGCCTCATAGTTCATACCTCATAGTTTCGTACATCGCCCCTTCATCCCTTCGCTTTGCATTCTGTGCTCGATTCCACAAACGACTGACTACTGACTATTCACTATATTCAAGTTTGGAGATACCAATGGCTGAAAAATCAACAAAGCGAGTTTATCTCTTTGCGAATGGCACTGCCGACGGCAACGGCCAAATGAAAGATCTGTTGGGTGGGAAAGGCGCAGGTCTGGCTGAAATGATGCTGGCCGGCTTGCCCGTTCCGCCAGGATTTACCATCACCACTCATTCCTGTAATGAATATTATTCAGCAGGAAAAGTATTTCCCGCCGGGTTGTGGGACGAAGTCCTGGCCGCCATGAAAACAGTTGAGCAAGCGACCGGAAAGGGTTTTGGCAATCCTGAAAATCCGTTGCTGGTTTCAGTTCGGTCGGGCGCAAAGTTTTCGATGCCGGGAATGATGGATACCGTGTTGAACCTGGGTCTCAACGACGTGACGGTTCAGGGATTGGCGAAGTTAACCTCCAACGAACGGTTTGCCCAGGATGCCTATCGTCGTTTTATCCAGATGTTTGGGCGCATCGTGCTTGGGATTCCGGGTGAAAAATTCGATCACATTTTCGAGCATGCCAAGCACCATAAAGGCGTTCATCTTGACACGGATCTGACCGCCGATGACTTGAAGGAAATTGTCGTCAAATTCCAGTCGGTGGTGTTTAAAGAAACCGGTCAATCTTTCCCCAGCGATCCCTATAAACAACTTGAACTCTCGATCCAGGCCGTTTTCTCGTCCTGGTTTGGCAAACGGGCGGTGGACTATCGCCGCGTCAACAAAATTCCGGACGACCTGGGCACCGCCGTCAATATTGTGGCGATGGTCTTTGGCAACATGGGGCAGGATTCAGGAACGGGGGTGGCCTTTACCCGCAATCCTTCGACTGGTGAGCGGTTGCTGTTTGGCGAATATCTGACCAATGCCCAGGGTGAAGATGTGGTCGCGGGTATCCGGACCCCAGCCAAGATTTCCCACCTGCATGATGAAATGCCGGAAGTGTACAACGAATTTGCCCGGGTGGCCGAAACTCTGGAGCGGCATTATAAGGATGTTCAGGATCTGGAATTCACCATCGAGCGCGGCAAATTGTGGATGCTCCAAACCCGCAATGCCAAGCGCACGGGCCCCGCAGCCGTGAAAATCGCCGTGGATATGGTTCACGAAGGAATTTTATCCAAAGCCGATGCCGTCTTGCGGGTTGAACCCGCTCAGCTTGACCAGCTCTTACATCCGCGCGTTGATCCGGAAGCCGAAGTGAACTTGCTGGCGACCGGGTTGCCGGCCAGTCCTGGTGCTGCCGGCGGAACGGTGGTGTTTGACCCCGACACGGCTGAAACCCGTGGCAATGCCGGTGAAAAAGTCATTTTGGTCCGGGTTGAAACGTCACCGGAAGATTATCATGGAATGGTGGCCGCCCAGGCGATTTTGACAGCTCGTGGGGGGCTCACAAGTCACGCCGCCGTAGTTGCCCGTGGTATGGGTAAATGCTGTGTTGCTGGCTGTGGAAGCTTGCAGATAGATTATGATGCCAAACATTTCAAAGTTGGTGACCGCATCATCAAAGAAGGCGATTACATCACGCTCGATGGTTCAACCGGGCGCGTGATCGAAGGCCAGGTCCCATTGATTGAACCTGAAATCACCGGTGATTTCCGCGAGTTTATGAGCTGGGCCGATGAATTCCGAACGCTCAATGTCCGAACCAATGCCGACACGCCGCACGATTCACACGTGGCGCGTGGATTCGGGGCTGAAGGAATCGGACTGTGCCGCACCGAACATATGTTCTTTGAAGGCAACCGCATTGATATGGTCCGGCAGATGATTATGGTGGCTTCGGAGTACAAGCGGCTTGACTCTGAACGGTCACTGGTCCATCAGGAAATTGCCAAGGAGACAGCCAAAGCGGGCGGTGGCAAAGACAAACTGGCTGAACTCAAGAAACAACAAGCCAAACTCGACAAGAAAATTGTCAAACCCAAACAGCTTTTTATGGGCGCACTGGCCGCGTTACTGCCGATGCAGCGTGAAGATTTTATTGGTATTTTCACCGCCATGAACGGGTTACCGGTCACCATCCGCTTGCTGGATCCGCCGTTGCATGAATTTCTGCCTCATTCGGTTGAAGACATGAAACTGCTGGCCAAAAAAGTCGGCCTCACTCCGAAAGTAGTTGAAGCCAAGATCGAAGCCCTGCGCGAAGCCAACCCAATGCTTGGTCACCGTGGATGCCGACTCGGACTGGTCTATCCGGAAATCACCGAAATGCAGGCCCGGGCCATTTTTGAAGCGGCAGCGCACGTGCAACAACACGACGTCAAGGTCTTGCCGGAAGTCATGATTCCACTGGTTGGCGACGTGCAAGAATTTGTCCGTCAGGAACATATTGTCCGGCGGGTGGCCAACGAAGTGATGGATGCCACCGGTGAAAAATTTGAGTATCTGGTCGGCACCATGATCGAACTGCCACGGGCGGCACTCACGGCTGACAAGATTGCCGTGGCTGCCGAATTCTTTAGCTTTGGAACTAACGACCTGACGCAGACGACCTTTGGATTATCGCGCGACGATTCCGGAACGTTTCTGCCGTTCTATGTCGAAAACAAGATTCTCAAAGACGATCCGTTCCAGGTTCTTGACCAGGAAGGGGTTGGCCAACTGGTTGAAATTGGTGTCAAGAAAGGCCGCAGTGCCCGTCCTGGAATCAAGATTGGGATTTGCGGCGAACATGGCGGCGAACCGTCAAGCGTCAATTTCTGCCACCGGGTTGGGATGAATTACGTCAGTTGTTCACCCTACCGGGTGCCGATTGCCCGTCTGGCAGCCGCTCAGGCTGCATTAGCGGAAAAATCCGGTGAATCGCAGCAGGCGATTTCACGCACCGCCTGATAAAACTTTGGAGTGCGGCTCACTTGACGCCGTTTTAACCCAGCGCCGTCAAGTGAGCCGGACTCCACCCCCTTCCTTTTTCCCCCTTTGGTTTTCCTTATGCAAAAACGCCTCTCTGTCGTCATTCCTATCTACAACGAAATCAAAACGTTGCGGTTGATTATCGAGCGGGTGCAGGCTGTAGACATTCCACTCGAAAAAGAGCTGGTGTGTGTGGATGATGGTTCAACGGATGGCACACGCGATCTGCTGGCGCAATTGACGCGCGAGTACCCCAATGTCCGGGTATTTCTTCAACCAAAAAATTGCGGAAAGGGCGCGGCGCTTCATGAAGGATTTCGACAGGCAACCGGCGACTTTGTGATTGTTCAGGATGCGGACCTGGAATATAACCCTGAGGATTACCATAAAGTGCTGGCGCCGCTTATCGAAGGCGAAGCTGATGTTGTCTACGGCTCTCGCTTCTTAGGTGGTGATGTGCGCCGGGTGTTGTTCTTCTGGCATTCAGTCGGAAACAAATTTCTGACTTTACTCTCAAACATGATTTCCGATCTGAATTTGACAGATATGGAAACCTGCTATAAAGCCTTTCGCCGCGAAGTCATCCAGTCGTTTCAGCTTGAGCAAAAACGATTTGGCTTTGAACCGGAAATTACCATCAAAGTCGCCCGCCGCCGCCTGCGAGTGTATGAAGTGGGCATTAGCTATCATGGTCGAACGTATGAAGAAGGAAAGAAGATTGGATGGAAGGACGGGTTTCAGGCGCTCTGGTGTTTATTAAAATATGGTCTGACGGTGCCGCTTGAGCCATACCATGCCCCCCAATCAAATCTGGAGGAGCGGACGTCTGCGACATCCAGTACCTCTTCCTCAATATCACTTTCGAAAAAATAGAACTCGTTTCGCCGTAGGTTTGGAGCCTGCTTTTATCAAACTCATATTTTTAACCATTTGATTACCAGAATTGATTTTGGTAAGTGTTTGATTTTTTTCGTGTTTTTCGTGTATTTCGTGGTTAAAGATATCTTGGAATTTTTGTTGGGCGACGTATTTGGGTATTTTTATGAAATCCATTTCCAGAGGTCAAAAACTCAAGCTGTCAGATTTGACTCCGCTTCAATCAATCGAAGTCGGAGTGGCGCTCACATTTGGAACACCGCAAGTGATAGATGTCACGTGTTTTGGTGTTGATGGTCAGGATAAGCTGTCAGATGAGCGCTACATGATTTTCTATAATCAGAAAACCTCACCCTGTGGTGGGCTTCACCTGCTTGGCGCTCAGGGAAGTGATGCCGAACGCTTCGCGGTTGACCTGAGCCGGCTTCCGCAATCGGTTCAAAAGCTGGTGTTTACCGCAACGATTGATAGCGCCGGTGTGATGTCGCACCTGACGAGTGGCTACCTGCGCATCTCAGCCAGTGGGGCTGAAGTGGCACGTTTTAGCTTTTCCGGGGCCGATTTTGCCCAGGAAAAGGCGGTGATTTTGGGTGAATTGTATTTGAAAGATATCTGGCGATTTGGTGCCGTGGGACAAGGATTTAATGGCGGCCTCAGTGCGTTGCTGAAACATTTTGGTGGCGAAGAAGCCTCTGACGTGGCTGCCACGCCGACTGCCGTGACTGCGCCTGCAGCCCCACCAGTGTCAGCCCCACCAGCCGTCAACCTCCGCAAGGTCAATCTCGAAAAACGGGTTGAAAAAGAAGCCCCCAAGCTGGTCTCGCTGGTCAAAAAGGCAGCCGTATCGCTTGAAAAAGCAGGGTTACAGGACCATCAGGCACGCGTGGCGCTCTGTCTCGATATTTCAGGCTCGATGTATAAGCAATATTCATCTGGCAAAGTCCAGAAATTTGCCGAGCGAATTCTGGCGCTAGGCTGCCATTTTGATGATGACGGCGCCATTGATATTTTTCTGTTTGGTGAAAAGGCCCATCAAGCGGGAAACATGACACTCGCCAATTATGAAGGTTTTGTCCCACGTTTTCGGCAAACCTATCCGCTTGAAGGCGGAACGTCCTACGGCAAAGTCATCCGCGTCTTGCGCACTTTTTACTTTCCCGACGCCCTCACGCGACCCCGAAACAAGCCGGTGTCGGCTGATCTGCCGGTGTATGTGATGTTTTTGACCGACGGCGACACCGAAGATGAACGGGACACGGAAGACCAGATTCGAGCGGCTTCCTATGAACCGATCTTCTGGCAGTTTATGGCGATTGATGAAGATATGAAGGAAATGTTCAGCCGTGGTGGAACGGGCGATTCGATGTTTGAATTCCTGGAAAACCTCGACAACCTGAGCGGGCGCCATATTGACAATGCGGATTTCTTTTGTGTCTCAGACCCGGAGAAAATCACCGACGACGATTTGTACAAACTCCTGATGACCGAATATCCCAACTGGCTTCGCGAAGCACGGGCGAAAGGGTTGTTGAGGTAGGGGTTCGGGGTTCGGGGTTCGGGGTTCGGGGCATAAGCGCCAGGATAAGGGTTTCAGGCCCGGAGGGTCGTCGTGTAATAGCCGTGGTGCGAAGCCCACGGTCACGGCCAGGACGAGATCCAACCCCTACAAGATCATCGTTCAATGCCAACGGAAAGGACATGGGTTTTCTTATCCTGGCGCGTATGGGATGTTCCCGTGGGTGGCGCTGACGCTGACCCACGGCTTTTGGAGATATCCCGTGCCGGGATGCGCGGCCAGGTTAAAGGTTTCGGAAGCATCCCAAATTTGAGCGAACGATAAGGATGAGGATGAAAAAAATCATCCTGTCACCTTGTTATCAAGTCATTCAGTCAACATAGTTTAGCGAACTACTGACGCCTGACGCCTGACGACTGACTACAAACTGGTTTAAGTCGCTTTTCAAAGCAAACGGCCTCCTGGTTTCCCACATATTTCCCATAATTTGGACGCTGGTGGTATCCGTGCTTTTCATAGAAGCGAACGGCCCGTTCATTCACACGCCGGGTTTCGAGCCAGATTGTGTGGTAGCCCAGGCGAACCGCTTCTACTTCAAGAAATGCCAGAATAGCTGCCCCCACACCCTGTGAGCCGGCACGGGCATACATCCGTTTAATTTCCGCAATCCCGGCTTCAACTGGTCGAAACCCACCGCACCCAAGCGGCTGGCCAGCCGCATCCCACGCCACAACAAAACAGGCGTTTGGTGACCGAACATCGGTTACATCAAAAGATGATTTACCACTGGCGCCGGTGATGGCGGCCAGTTGCGCGGAGAGTTCTTCCAGTAGTTCCCGCGCGATCTTACTTTCCGGGTCTTGCCGGGAAATGGTGATTGGCAGTAGTGCTTTCAACATTGAACCTCATCAGGAAGGAAATATCTTGCGGCCTTCCGCCTTTTTAAGGGAAACTGCGACATCTATCGTTTCTGACCTTGACCCACTTCCCTGAACAATGATGCACACCAGGAACCCCGATTTTCGAGACAAGCTTGACTACATTTTCGGAAGCGCGGCCTTTATTTCCGAAATCGGCATTCACCTCAAGGATTGTGGTGCCGGTTGGTGCGAAACCAATTTGCAGGTTCATCCCAAACACTATCAACAGGATGCGTTTGTTCATGCGGGTGTTCAGGCCACAATGGCTGATCATACGGCTGGTGGTGCGGCTGGAACACTGGTGGGGCCAGACGAAACCGTGCTGACGGTTGATTTTTTGATTCACTTGCTGCGACCTGCCAGGGGCACCCACCTGCGATGCAAAGCCACGGTGCTCAAGCCGGGAAAAACGCTGATTATTGTTGAATCAGAAGTGTATGCCGGAACCGAACATCAGGAAAAACTGACCGCTAAAGCAACAGTCACACTGGCGGTTGTCAAGCTTGCATCGCTCACCAGGAATTAAGGCCCACCCGCTGACGCAGGTGGTACTGACAACAAGGTTGCTCATGAAGTATTGCCAGGTTTGCCAGGAATCATATCCCCAGGAATTTCTCATCTGCCCGAAGGACGGTATTCGGTTGGATGACAGTTCGGCTGAGAGTCTGGTTGGGCTGGTACTCAATGGCAAATACCGTTTGGAACGCCACATTGCCTCGGGTGGCATGGCCAGTATTTACGCCGCAACTCGGTTGGAAATTGGCGACACGGTGGCGGTAAAGATTTTGACTCCGGACGCCCTTCGCAATCCAATGGCGGTGCTTCGGTTCAGACGCGAATCGCAGGCGGCGGCGCGTATCAAGCACCCCGGCGTGGTTTCGGTCTATGACTTTAGCACGCTACCCGATGGCCGCACCTTTATGGTGATGGAGTTTCTCAAAGGGCAGTCGCTCCGGGATGAACTCACCACCTGTGGCCGAATCGCCCCGGAGCGGGTTCTAGCAGTGATGGAGCAGGTCTGTGCGGCCATGCAGTCAGCCCACGAAGCTGGAATTATCCATCGTGATCTGAAGCCGGAAAATATCATGGCCCAGCTCAATTCAGATGGAACCGAAACTTTTAAAGTCGTGGATTTTGGGGTGGCTGAACTCCGTGAACAGGCGGTGGGAACGGCACTGACCAAACTCACCGAAGCTGGGATGATGGTGGGAACGCCCTATTACATGTCCCCTGAACAATGCCGTTCACAATACCTGGATGCCCGTTCGGATATCTATTCGTTGGGCATTATTTTGTATGAAATGCTGACCGGGACGGTGCCGTTTGCCTCCCGAACACTTTCAGCCGTGATCATTCAGCAGGTGACTGAGCCTCCGCGTCCCTTGCGTGATCATCGGCCTGAAATTTCCCCGGCGCTGGAACGCGTGGTTCTCAAAGCGCTGGCCAAAGAGTGTGAAAACCGCCAGCAAACCGCCAATGAACTGGCCGAAGAACTGGCCCAGTCCATCTCCGGACGGATTCTCCTGCCTGAACTCGATGACGAGCAGGAGTTTGAAGAGGCCATTCATTTCTTTTCGACTTTTCCCACGCCACCCGAATCCAATACCTCCAAACCAATCAATTCCGACGATTTAACCGGTGTGTACACCGCTGGATTTTTTCAGTATCACGTGGAGGAAACACTGGCGCATGCCGCCCAAACCGGTGGAGAAGTGGCACTGGTGGCTGTCAGACTGCAACGACTGCAACAGGTCAATGAACTGTTTGGGTTTGTTGCCGGAGACCGGATGCTTCGGAAAGTTGCCGAATGGATGCGATCACTCCTGCGCCCAGCCACGGTCATCGGACGGATTGGAGGCAGTGAATTTGGCGTTTTGTTTCTAGCGAGCACCTCAAAAAGCGCGGCTCAAGCCGCCGCCCAGTTTTCTGGTGTCTGTATCGCCCAGGTCTTTGCGGTTGAAGAATCGGAAACGGAGATCTCCTTAAAAACCAGCATCACGCTTTTTCCCACCGACAGCAATCACGCTTTTGGATTACTGGCGAAAGGCCGAAAAGCCGTGCAGGTGGCCAGTCATCGGCCCGAAGATCCGGCTTCCCGCCACCTTCGGTTTGAGCAGTTTGTCGGGCGGGCGCTTGAGTCAGAACAACTGGTGCATGAATTTAATCTGGTCAAAGTTGGACGCGGACATCCGGTGTTTGTCAGTGGGGCGGCGGGGATTGGGAAAACCCGATTGGTTCAGGAATTTGAATGGAGCCTGGCCGGGCAGGACGTGCTTTTTTTAAACGCCCGGTTTTATGAAGCCGGTGGATCTCTGCCATATCGAGCCTTTTATGAATCGCTTCGCGGTGTGATCGGATATTTTCTCGAAGTGGCTGAAAATCGGTTGCCAGCATTGTTTGGTCCGATGACGCCTCAGGTGATTCAGGATTTTTCCGAAGGTGAATGGCTTACGTTTTCCAACTCCTCGGTCCAACTGAGTGCCGATCAGGAAAAATATCGAATTTTTGATTACTTAACCCGGCTGTACCTGGGGGTAACGCGACTGCGCCCGGTGGTGCTGATCATTGACGATATCCATTGGGCTGATGGGTTGAGCCTGGAATTTCTTGCCTACCTGATGCGCAACAGTGTCGGTCACCGGCTCTTTCTGGTTGCCACCATGCGCGAACGCGAAGCCACGTCATTGGATTTTCCAATTACCGGATGGCTGCGCCAGATGAGTCGAGGCGGAAATTATGTGTTGCTGACCTTGCGGCCACTTGATGATGCCTCAATGCAATTTGTGATTGACCAGACCTTTGGCAAAGATGGGATTCCCCCCAAGGTGGTTTCAACCCTTTTGCACGAAGCCAAAGGAAATCCTTTTTACCTCCGGGAGATGCTGCGACTCCTGGTCAGTGACGGGGCGATCAAATTAGAGCGCGATCACTGGGTCTGCGACAATATTCCGGAAATCCGTTTGCCGGAAACGATTGTGGATCTGGTTGATGCCTATTTGAGTGGGCTGGATGGACAAACGCTCGAAGTGTTAACCCAGGCAGCGGCGATTGGGGATGAATTTACCTACGAAGTCCTTGAAGCGGTCACCGAAATGAAAGAGTCGGCGCTGTTGCCGATTCTGGAAAAAGCCTTAAAAAATGCCATCTTACAAGAACATCCCAGCCGCCGCGAAGACCGCTATGTGTTTGCCCATGCGACGTTTCGAAAAGTGCTTTATGAACGTCTGAGCAAGCGCCGCCGCAAACGGCTGCACCTCCATATCGGTAACGTCATGGCTGAGGTGTATGCCGAACGATCCTCCTTTATCGCCGCTGAGCTGGCCCGACATTACCTGGCGGCTGACGATCTGGAACATGCCCTGTGGTACACCATCGAAGCCGGCAACCAGTCGTGGTCGAGCCTGGCGATTCGCGACGCTGGTCGGTATTACCAGCAAGCCGAGGAAATTATCGAGCGGCTGGGCAGTGCTCCGCTTGAAGGGGATACCCCGGTGTTGCAAATGGCTGCCCTGGGCCTGCAAGTCGAAGGCATGAAACTGGCTGAATATCACCTCAATTTCGGTTGTATGTGTATCCAGCAGGGAAAAGTTGAAAAAGCCCGCCTGGAACTGGATCAGGCGTTTGGGTTTGGCAAGCAACTTGACTCGAATTCGCTGATGGGACGGGCGCTGACCGCCATGGCTGAACTGTGTCACGTGCTTGGGGACTATGCCACCGGAATGGAACATGCGGCGGACGCCCTGGATTTGCTGCGCCAGGCTGGGGACAGTGCCGGTGAAATCAAATCGCTGATTGCGATTGCCGCTTCGCACAACTATCAAGGTCAGTATGTCCAGTCCCGCAACGTCTACGAAAAGGTGCTTGAGTTAGCCAAAGCCGCGAAAGATCAATTGAGTGAAGCTGGGGCCCTCTGGGGGATTGGACAGAGCCTGTATCAACAAGGCCATTATGAATCAGCCCTGAAATATGGCGAGCAATCGCTGGTGATTACCCGTGACATCGGGGACCGACTTGGGGAACGACGCAGTCTGAGCCTGATTGGCGGGGTGCATTTAGACCTGGGCAATTATGACGAGGCGCTCAAATATTTTGAATCCGCCCTGCGGGTCGTGCGTGGTGTTGGGTATCGCGTCAGTGAAGGCGCCATGCTCAACAACATTGGCGAAGCAATGCGCCGCCAGCGGCGGTTTACCGAGGCGCTGGTTTATTATCAACAAAGCCTGGAACTGGCGCGCGAAACCAATGACCGGGGGCTGCAGGCTCTGGTGACACTCAATATTGGGCTCGTCCAACAGGGACGCGGCCAGCACCGGCAGGCGCTGGAAATGTTTGACCAGAGCCTGCGGGAAATTACTTATGTTGGGCTGTGGTCACTCGAATACGAAGCCTACATTTGTATTGGTGATAGTCATCTGGCGATTCGAAATTATGCGCAGGCCCGGCAAGCCTATGAGACCGCACTTCAAAACTGCGAGGCCACCGGGGCGAAACGGCATCAGTGGAAGGCGCTCTATGGGTTGGCCCATTGTGAACGAAATCTGGGAAATGCGCCCACCGCTTTGCGATTGCTACGCGAAGCAGTCTCCTCAATTGAGGCATTGGCCGCCGGGTTGACTTCTTATACCGACCGCAACCGGTTCCTGAAGGATTTGCATCGGGTATACAATGATTTGGCTGAACTCGCCGTTGAGCTTGGCGAAGATATCTGAGTTGAGAATCAAGAATGAAGAATGAAGAACCCAAACCGGATCCACTCAAGCAAAAGGCCCAGTTGCGAAAATATCATCTCGCGCTGAGCCGAACGCTCGAATCCATTACCGGCAAAACCGTGCCGGATGAAGCGGCCTTTCGCGAATTGGAAACCTATAGCCAGGGGTGGCACAAAATCGGCCTGCTGGCGATTGCGATTTGGGAGCAGGAAGCCTTTCACCCAAATGACTTTGAAGCCCATCCCGGATGGGAGGCCGCCGCCAACACAACGTTTGAATTTCTGGTCGAACACTGTTCAAATTGTGGTGTCAAACAACTTGATTTAAAAACCGTGATCTTTTGTCAGGCGTGCCGCCGAACTGTCAGCGAAGACCAGTTTCAATCCGTGATGGATGGTCCTGTGGCCCAGGAAGTTCTGGCTTTTGCCCAGGAATTACTCGCCCTGGAGACTGATTCTGTGGATGATTCAGATTCAAGCTATATTTCTTGATTGGTTCCGTCGCGTTCAACCCACCACCGCACTGACAAGGATTGCCCCTTTGATTGATTCATATCATTTTCCCCCTCTTTTTTAGATGAGGCTCAATGCTGGAGCTTTTCGAGGAAGCTCGGAAAACCAATTTCGAAAGCAATTCTCTCAACACATTCAGGTTTTCAATATGGCTTCATTTGTCGAAGAAATTGTCGAGTTCATCAAAGTTCAGTATCTGGTGGCAACGCTGGTTGGGATTCTAATTTTTGTCCCACTTGAACGGCTGTTCCCACTATGGCCCAAACAGCGGATTATTCGTACCGGTTGGGGGACTGATCTGGCTCACTTTCTGCTTGATCGGTTTATGGTCGGATTTTTACTGGCCATGGGCATTTCAGGATGTCAATTGGTGATCCAGGAGACATTGCTTTGGCTTGCCAGCATTGGGGTGAATCATTTTGGAAAAGCCCTCTTTCATATTCAGAAAACGGTTCAGAGCTTACCGTTTTTGGGGCAGTTATTTGTTATGGTTTTTGTCGGTGATTTTGCTTTTTACTGGATTCATCGGCTTTTCCACCGGGTGCCATTTTTATGGAAATTCCATGCTGTCCATCACAGTATTGAGGAGATGGATTGGCTGGCGCATGGCCGGTTTCACCCAATCGAGACCGTCATTATCATGACGGTTGCAACCGTAGCGACTCGATTAAGTGGTGTAAACGCTTATTTAGGGTACTGGTATGTCGCGGTGAATTATCTTGACTGGGTGTTGCACTCAAATGTGAGATTCCATTCACGACTGCTTTCTTTTTTCATTGCCACGCCTGAATTTCACCACTGGCACCACTCATCTGATCCTAAACAACACAATAAAAATTTCTCGGTTCGATTTCCGATCCTGGATCTGGTGTTTGGCACCTTCTACCTTCCGAAAACAGGCGAAAATCCATTTCCAGCCCAGTATGGAATTTCCGATGATGTACCATTGAACTATTTGAAGCACCTGGCTTATCCGTTTTGGCCATTCTGGTGGAAACAAAAACCGGAACCGGTTGAAGGCATACCATTGGATGGGTTCCCCGCAAGTGATTCTGAAAACAATAATGGAATTGAACCGACACCGACAGAGCCGTAAGGCCAGATTCTGCGGGTTCATATCGTTTCAGGCCAGGATTCAGGAACAGACAATTCTTTCAAGGGCAGAGAGGACTCTTTAGAATTTTTGCCTCATCAGTGTGAGTGCTTCGAGGGCTTGATCCAGATGTTCTTTGGTGTGGGTGGCCATCACGGTCATTCGCAGCCGACAGGTGCCGGCTGGGACAGTTGGTGGGCGGATGCCCTGGGCAAAAATTCCTCGGGTTTTGAGAAATTCCATGGCCTGCATTGTTCGGGTCTCGTCCCCAAGCACAATTGGATAAATCGGGGCTTCCGGTACGGTGTGCAGCAGTCCCAATTCACACAGACCGGTTCCAAAGTCGTGCATTGCCTGGTGCAGCCGGTGCAGGTGATCAGGTTCGGTTTGAATCAAACGGAGGGCTTCGATGGCGGCGGCTACTGGTGCGGGCGGCAGGCCAGTGGTGAAAATAAACGACCGCGCCCGGTTGATCAGCAGTTCGATAAATGGTTCTGGCGCAACCACATAGGCACCAAACCCCCCCAGCGCCTTTCCAAGTGTCCCCATCTGAAGTTCAACCCGATCCGTTAACCCAAGCTGGTTGACCAACCCTCGTCCTTGTTCGCCCAAAACCCCAGTTCCGTGCGCTTCATCAACCATCACCCAGGCGTTATGGAGCGAAGCCAGTTCCACAATTTCAGTGAGCGGGGCTGTATCACCATCCATTGAGAAAACTGAATCCGTCACAATCAATTTTCGTCGAGCTGAGGGATAAGCCTCTAGTTTAGCTGCCAGATCAACCATATCTCGATGCGCATACACGATTGTTCGAGCACGGCTTAACCGGCTGCCATCAATAATGCTGGCGTGGTTGAGCGCATCGGAAAAGATAACATCGCCGTCCTGCATCAAGGCTGGAATGATCCCGGTGTTGGCGTGGTATCCGCTGTTAAAGAGCAGGGCGCGAACCAGTGATGATTGACTTCCTTTAAAGCTGGCCAGGACGGCTTCAAGTTGTTGATGGAGTTCAAGATTGCCGCAAATTGATCGGCTGGCGGTGCTGCCCGTACCCCAAAGCCGGGTGGCGGCTTCAGCAGCAATTTTCAGGCGGGGATGAGTGGCGAGTCCGAGGTAATTATTGCTTGAAAAATTCAGCAGGCGTTCGCCGTCAATGATGACTTCGGCTTCGGGGGGACTGCTGACCGTGCGCAATGACCGATACCGCCCTTGCTGGCGGATACTGGAGAGTTCGTCGTGGAGGGACTGGATATTGCGCATTTAGGGGTTCAGGGTTCCTTAAAATACACGCTTACAAATCAGGTGTGCTTTCTCCATTCTCAAGTTGTTCGGCAATGACCCGAAATGCAAGTGCCTGAACTTTGATCCGTGCCTGGTCTTGTGTTTCACCATAGGCAAGGACTCCTGGTAATTCAATCACTTCCGCAATCCAGCGTCCATCAGTTTCTAGTTCAGTTTCAATTGTATAATTGATCAACATGGTCATGCTCTTACTATCAGTTGTCAGTGATCTGAATGTAACCCAATCAATTCGAAAACCCCGAACCCCGAACCCCGAACCCCGAACCCCGAACCCCGAACCCCGAACCCCGAACCCCGAACCCCGAAGAATGCTCAGCAGCCAGGGTCAGGAATTTGTCCAGATGTGCCGCCGAAACCGTGACCAGCATGCGCGATGGCGTTTCGCCAAACAACAGCCCGGCAATCGAAAGATCGGCCAGCGCACCTTCACGTTTCATATCAATTGCCATCCCAAGGGCTGAACGGCCATGCAGTGAAAAACTCAGTTCGGCCAGTGCCAGCAGCAATCCGCCGTCGGACAGGTCATGGGCACCGGAGTGCAGACCTTTGACTGCAGATTCGAGTACCACGGAATGCAGTTTTTGTTCACGTTCATACTCAAGTTGAGGCAATGGCCCAATCACCTGACCGGTTTGGCGTTCCAGAAATTCGGTGGCGCCCAGTTCTTCAAATGAAGCTCCGAGCAGCACAACGACGTCTCCAAACTGCACCGCTGTGTTTGAGATGAGATAGCGAATATCTTCAATCAAGCCAACACTTCCAATCACAGGAGTTGGGTAGATTCCACGGCCTTCAGTTTCGTTATAAAGGCTCACATTGCCGCTGACCACGGGAGTGTCAAACGCACGGGCTGCAACGCCCATCCCGGCGACGGCTTCACGAAAGGCCCACATGACTTCGGGGCGTTCGGGGGAGGCAAAATTCAGACAGTTGGTGAGTCCAATTGGTTTGGCCCCAGCCGTGACGAGGTTCCGGCAGCTTTCCGCCACCAGGAGTTCAGCCCCACGGTGCGGATCAATCGCACAATACCGGCCATTGCCGTCAAGCGAAATCGCAATAGCTTTCCGGGTTTCTTTGACTCGCACCACCGACGCATCTGCGCCAGGGAGCACCACCGTGTTGGTACGGACCATATGGTCATACTGCTGATAAACCCATTCACGCGATGACAGATTCAACGAACCGAGCAGCGTCTGCAGAGTGCTGGCCACGGCATCGGGTGACAGGTTGCGGGTTGCTGGCGGCAACACTTCATCGAGCATCTTCTGTTCATTGTGCAGTCGTTCGGCCAACGGGAGTTCCATTCCGGCTGGCGCCGTGCAGGGGCGTTGATAGCGCGGGGCTTCGTCTGTGAGGTAGGTATTTGGAATGTCAGCCACAATTTCGCCAAAGTGGCGAACGCGCATGACTGGTTCCTGAATCACGTGGCCGATGATGACGGCGGAGAGTTCCCAGCGGGCAAAAATTTCCTGGACTTCCCGTTCCCGACCTGGCGCCGCCACCAGCAACATGCGTTCTTGTGATTCCGAGAGCAGGATTTCATACGGCGTCATGCCGGTTTCACGTTGCGGCACCAACGCCACGTCAATATCAATCCCATTGCCGGCGCGGGCGCCCATTTCGCAGCTTGACGAAGTGAGCCCAGCCGCACCCATATCCTGGATGCCCACCACACAGCCCGCCCGCATGGCTTCAAGACAGGCTTCGAGCAACAATTTTTCACAAAATGGATCGCCTACCTGAACGGTCGGGCGTTTGGAAAGGGCTTCGTCATCAAATTCAGCCGAAGCCATGGTGGCGCCGTGGATGCCATCCCGACCAGTTTTCGCACCGACATAGAGCACCGAATTACTGATGCCTTTGGCGCGACCGAAAAAGATTTGATCTTCGCGAACCAGACCCAGGGCAAAGGCATTGACAAGTGGATTGGGCGAATAACAGTCGGCGAAATACACTTCGCCGCCAATCGTCGGGCAGCCAAAGGCATTGCCATAGTGGCCGATGCCGTGCACGACGCCATTTAAAATGGCTCGATTCCGTGGGCCGTATTGCGGGTCATCCAGCCGACCAAACCGGAGGGAGTTCAAGAGTGCCACCGGGCGAGCACCCATGGTGAAGATATCACGCAGGATGCCTCCCACGCCGGTGGCCGCGCCTTGAAACGGCTCGATAAACGAAGGGTGATTGTGGGATTCAATTTTGAACGCAATACACCAGCCTTCGCCAATATTAATGACCCCAGCATTTTCGCCTGGCCCCTGGACGACACGTTCACCGGTGGTCGGCAGGTTCTTCAAGTAAATGCGTGATGACTTGTAAGAACAATGCTCTGACCACATAACCGAAAAAATGCCCAGCTCAACCAGATTCGGGGTGCGGCCAAGCAGGGCAACGATGTGATCAAATTCAGATGGGGTGATACCGTGAGCCGCGATGACTTCGGCGGTAAGGGGAGGCGAGACTGACATAGGTTTTGAGTGCTCCGCAAAGTGAGGGTCCGAAAAACCTGCCAGTGTAGGGGAAGATCGTCTGGTTGACAATGCACTCAGGCGCATTGACATTTTTTCGATTGAAATTTAGATTGTCAGGTCTCTTCCGATGACTGCATCGTGTCTGTGAGATCAACCCTCATTTTTGCTGTTCTCGTTTCGAATCAATGCACACATCACGTCCAAACAACTGGTTTGACCTGGTTTCCTCCCTGAGGAGCAAGCCGGTGGCCTGTCTGTTGCTTTTGTTTGTGATTCAGTGGGGCGGGCTGCAACTGCATATCTTTACCCACTCAACCGGGCCGCACCCTACGGGGAGCCCTGCATCATGCTCGGTGGTTGAGTTTTCATCGGAGGCCAATGCCTCACCGCACGGGCAGTATGACGCCTTGCCACCCCAGATTGGCTCTGAATCGTGGGTGGCAGAACCAGAATCAGATCAACCAGCTTCATCGCTGACGAGTCAGTGTCCGCTGTGCATGCTGGCTCTGGAATTGCACAACCTTGGCCCACCAGCAAGTTCAACCTTTTCGGCGGAGATTCTGCCGGATGTTTTGCCCAGGCTGGTTCCCCTCTCAGTTTATTCCTACCTTCTCAGTTCACTCCAAAGCTCTCGTGCCCCGCCAGTGTTTCCCCTGGGATAAGGGCTCTCTTTTGATTCAACCTGAAAAATTGACCTGCTTGAAAGTACAGGATTCGAGCCTTCGCGTGCTGTCTATCTGACGGTTGGGCCAACCTGTTCTGAAGAATGATGAATTTTCAGGGCTTCAATTGGTGACCCTTCTTTCCTCCTCGCCAGTTACTTTTATTGATACAAACAAGAACTTTCCTTTTTTCTGTAGCTTGAGGAGTCATACCCATGGTTTCGATGGAATCATTTTTTCGATCACTGGCTGGTTGTGCGCTGAGTATGCTTATGATTCTGACGCTCGGTTCGGGTGTCATAAGCGCCAATTCTGGATCATCAACATCGGGTGTCATTCGTGGAAAAATCCTGGATGCCACCGGCGCCCCGATTGCCGGCGCCACCGTCACGCTCAGCAACCCGGTAAGCGGGTATACCAAACAAACCCAAACCGATAGCAATGGCAGTTACACGTTTTTCAACGTGCCGTTTAACCCTTACACGATCAAGGTTGAAGCGGCGAGTTTTTCCCCCACGGCGGAAAGCATTGAAGTTCGGTCACCAATGGCGATGGAATTTAATCTGTCGTTGGCTGTTGGTGCCACCTCCGATGTGGTAACGGTGAGCGCCGACACGCAATCAATTCTGGAAACTGAATCCGCAACCACGCATGTTGACATTGATAAGTCGCTGATTCAGCGGTTTCCGGCTTCAACCGCCACCCGTGGCATGGAAAGCATCATTTTGTCTACGCCAGGGTTTATGGCGGATGAAAACGGGCGCTTTCACTTTCGGGGTTCGCACGGTCAGGTGACCTATGTCGTGGATGGCGTGCCGGTCAGCGATCAACTCAACCTGACGTTTTCAAACAGCCTGGATCCAAACAACGTCGAATCAATGGAAGTGATCACCGGCAACATGCTGCCTGAGTTTGGCGGGCGAAATGCCGCCGTGATCAACGTCACCAGCCGATCAGCACTTGGGTCAGCGCGAAAATTCTTTGGGAATCTGACGCTTGGCGGTGCCCGATTTAGTACTGGCGAAATCAACGCCCAGTTTGGAGGTTCAATCAGCGACAGATTCGGCTATTTTGTGAGTCTGGGCGCCACGCGCAGCAACCGGTTTTCTGATCCGGTGAACTTTGAGAACCTCAACAACACCGGCAACACCCAGCGTTCATCGGTCAGGTTTGACTACGCGGCCACTCCAAACGATTTCTTGCGGTTGTCACTGGGTGCCGGTCGGACCGAACGAGCCATTCCGAATTTGTTGTCACAACACGCCGCCGGGCAAAACCAGAACACGCTGAACAAAGATTTCTCGATCAATTTCACCTGGCAGCACACGTTTAATAATAAAGTCTCAGCCGACATCACCCCCTATTTTCGCACCAGTTCGGCCCAACTCCTTGAATTAACACCATTGAGTACTCCATTGAGTGCCCAACAGGACCGTCATTTGAGCAACTATGGTCTCAATGCCAGTGTGAGTTATGATGAAGCGACAGGTGAGTTTCACAATCACTTCAAAGCCGGGCTCAATTTCTTTGCCTTCCCCGTGAGTGAAAATTTCAACTTTGCGATTACGGATCCAAACTTCAATGCGCCGCCTGAAGAAGAAGAGGAAGAGGAATTTAATCCCAATTTGCTGCCATTTGACCTGACTCGTGGCGGCACCCGGTTTCAATTTACCGACCGTGACAAAGGGAAACAATACTCGTTTTTTGTTCAGGATTCAGTGACGTATAAAGGATTAACGGTCAACGGCGGTGTTCGGTATGACAATTACCGCTTTAAAGCGATTGAAGATAGCTGGCAGCCGCGTGTGGGAATTGCCTATCACATCAACCAGACTGGAACGGTGTTGCGGGCGGCGTACAACCGGATTTTTATGACGCCGTTTAATGAAAACCTGTTGCTGGCGAGTTCCGATCAGGCCGCGGCGCTGGCGCCGCCGTTTGTGGTCGAAGCCCAGGGCACTGCCCGGTCAGTCGTTCGCTCGGAACGACAACACTCGTATGAAGTTGGCATTCAGCAGCGTATCAAAAACCTGCTGCGGTTTGATTTTTCCTACTGGACCAAGGATGGGAAACAGGCGTCGGACAATCTCCAGTTTTTAAACACTGGCGTTGTTTTTCCGGTTGCCTTTGCCTCCAGTAAACTTCGTGGCGCTGACTTCCGGGTTGATATGCCAAATTATCGAGGGTTTAACGCCTATTGGAGCATTGGTACGGCCCGAGCCGTCTACACGCCGCCATTTACAGGCGGGCTGTTTTTGGATCCCGAAGTTGCCGAACTGGTGAACTCCGGTCCTTTTCGGATTGACCACGATCAGAAAGTTTCTTCCCAGTTTGCTGTGCAGTACACACACCCGAAACAAGGCTGGTGGCTTGGTTTGATGCAGCGTTATGACAGCGGCCTGGTTACCGAAATTGAAAGTGTTGAAGAACTTGCGGCTGATCCTGACCTGGCTTTCGGCCTGGATTTTGTCAATTTTGATGGCGAGCCACTGCGGATCAAAGGCCGCTCAGTCTGGAATATTTCGGCTGGCTACGAGCTTTTCCGCAAAGAAACCTATAAAGTTGAACTTCAGGCCCATCTGCTCAACCTGACCAACGAACGCGGTTTGTATAATTTCCTGTCCGTCTTTGGCGGCACCCACGTCATTCCCCCGCGCACCTATGCCGTGCGGGTGAAACTCAACTTTTAGGGTTCAGGGTTCAGGGTTTTCAAAATGGGTGCGGTTCAAAGCAACAGCACCCTTACATTTATGTCCTTTTGGTCCTTTATGTCCTTTATGTCCTTTTGGTCATTTTGGTTTTTTCCCTGAACCCTGAACCCTGAACCCTGAACCCCAAACTCTATGCTCCACGTCACTAACCTCCGCATGACCTATCCTGGACGCAACGGCGAGCCCGTCGAAGTGCTCTGGATTCCTTCTTTTTCACTGGCCGCTGGCGAGCAGGTTGCTTTGCTTGGCGAAAGCGGGCAGGGGAAAACGACCTTGCTGCACTTGCTGGCCGGTATTTTAACCCCGACGGAAGGCCAGGTTGTGCTTGGCGGAACCGATCTAACCCGGCTTTCCGAAGCCGCGCGAGATCGGTTCCGGGCTGAGAAAATCGGCTATATCTTTCAAAACATTCACCTTCTGCCAGCTTTTACTGCTCAGGAAAACCTTGAACTCGGAATGCTCTTTGCCCATCGCAAACATTCAGCCGCGCGAGCAAAAGAGTTACTGACGAAGGTTGGACTGGCCGAACGTCTGAATTTTTACCCAGGTGAACTGTCCGCCGGACAACAGCAGCGGGTAGGCATTGCGCGCGCACTAGCCAATCAGCCGGTGCTGGTTCTGGCGGATGAACCGACCAGTGCGCTCGATGCCAACAACCGCGAGACTGCCCTGGATTTAATGCAGAATCTGTGTCGTGAACAAAACACAGCCTTGCTGGTCGTGACCCATGACCAGCAGGTTGCCGCTCGATTTTCACGGATTTGGCAACTGGCCGAGTTAAATCAACTTGAACTCCCCGGAAGAGGTGCGGTTCAGAATTGACAACTCTGGTACACTCAAGGCATTTTCCATCTTTGCTCATTCGAAACCACCAAGAGGTCATTTGTTCATGCATCGCCCGGCTCGCCCCGAAGTCATTCGTTTAGATTTGGTTGGCTTTTCCGCTTCGTTTCTGTGCGCCATTCACTGTGCGGCGCTTCCATTGTTGCTTTCCATTCTGCCATCCCTGGGACTGGCCTGGATTGGGTCGCACTATTTTGGATATGGCATGGTGGCGTTTTCAGCCTTTATGGCCTGGCTGGCATTGCGGCGAGGGCTTGGCATCCATAACCAGTGGTGGCCGATTGTGTTGTCAGTGGTCGGATTTTCAGCGTTGGTGATTGGAGAAGTTTTGCTTGAGGATTTTGAGTCGGTTCATCCCTGGGTGATGGCGTCAGGAGGGTTTATTGTGGCAGGGTCGCATGTACTGAATCAGTACTTCTGCAAGACCTGCCACACCTGCGAGAATCACTAATGCGAACGCCCACAATCATTTATAAGAATCTCCGTCAACGTGCTCTTTCCACAATTCTGACTGCCTGCTCAATTGCGCTTGGTGTCGCGCTCGTCGTGGCGATTACTTCATTGCGCCAACAAGCCCAGGAAAACTTTAATTCCGTCGCGGGATCCTATGAACTGGTCATCGGTGCCAAAGGGTCTCCGCTCCAGCTTGTTTTAAATACGGTCTATCATCTGGATGTGCCGGTTGGGAATATCCCTTATGGCTATTACCAGACATTGAAAAATGACTGGCGCGTTCAATCGGCGATTCCATTGGCATTGGGAGACAACTATCACGGCTTCCGACTGGTTGGCACGGAGCCAGAATACTTCACCCACATGGAGTTGCAGGGGGGAAAGAAGCTCACTTTTGCCGCCGGAAAGTCGTTTGCGGCTGATTATGAAGCTGTTTTGGGGAGTCAAACAGCCCGCCAGACGGGTCTGAAACTTGGTGACAAATTTGTTGCTCGTCACGGAATCGAAGACACCACCATCACTGAAGAACACACCGAACACCCCTGTACGGTGACGGGCATTTTGAATGAAACCGGTACCCCACAGGACCGCGTGATCTTTATCACGATTGGCAGTGTCCACGAATTGCACGTCCCTGATCCTGATAAACCGCTCACCGGGCAGGATTTACTCGAAGCCCTTCAAAAACTGCCAACCGATCAACCTGCCACGACCAAAGAAACTGGTCACGATCATCACGCTGAATCCAGCCCTCAGCCTTCAGCCCCCAGCCCCAAATCCCAGGTTGAACCCGGAACCCAAAACCCGGAACCCGATACTTCCCCAATCAACGAAGTCACCTCAATCATTATCAAGCTCAAATCGCCAGCCTTCATGTTTCAGCTCCATCGTGAAATCAATCGCGGACAGGTGGCACAGGCGGCATTTCCAGCGATTGAAGTCCAAAAGCTGTTCAATATCGTCGGGACAATTGACCGGGTGCTGTTGCTGATTTCAGGGCTGGTGGTGGTGGTGGCTGCTGTGTCAATCCTGGTGGCGATTTACAACTCACTCAACGAACGGCGGCGTGACATTGCAATTATGCGAGCGCTTGGGGCGCATCGGCGGACGATTTTCGGCTGGCTTTTGCTTGAAGCTGCCACGATTTCCGCTCTTGGTGCCGTAACTGGTGCGGTGATTGGACATCTGGTTTTGATGGGATTAAAAGGGTATGCTTACGGCGTGAGTGGATTCCCAATTGAGCCCTGGAAAGTCATTCGCATTGAATTTATTGAGTCTGCCATCGTGCAGCAATTACCCGGCGAAGTTGTGGTCATTCTGGTTGCGACGGTGCTGGGTGCTGTAATGGGATTGCTTCCGGCCATCCTGGCGTATCGAACGAACGTCTCAACCAACTTGGGGGCGTGAAAACCAGGGCTCAGGGCTTGGGGCTGAAGAAGTTGGGCTGGGAATGGTATCTTGTTAGACGACAACAGGTTATCGGTTTCATACTTCATAAATGCCAAATGAGAAAACAGTCAAGCGATTCAACCAAATAAACTTAGCGAACTACTGACTACTGACTACTGACTACAAAGCAGGTGACTATGGCAACTCGCTCGCGATGGATGATTTTCGGAATGGCGCTCGGAATGGCGCTTGGGTTCAATCTCGCACCGATGACGACAATTTCACCAGCCATGGTGAACGCGGCACCTGTGGTGGCTGGCGCGACACCGTTGCGCATTCGTGATCTGGCTGGGGTAAAAGTCGTGCAACAGGCGGTGCAGTTTCCAGCCAAAGCCAATGAACTCAATGGCAAACTTGTTGAAGTCAATGGCTTTATGGTGCCGCTTGGGCTGGGCGGCAACAAGCTCAAGCGATTTGTGCTGATTGAAGTTCCGCTCTCGTGTTGTTTTGCCGATGGTCCGGGAATTGATGGGATGCTCTATGTCACGCTGGCGCCAGGGAAAGAACTCGATACCGCCAGCGACTTTCCGATTTCGGTGGTTGGGAAATTTGAAGCGGGTGTGGTCCGCAACCAGTATGGTCAGGTTGAAAGCGTGTATCGAATTACTGGCGCCAGTGCCCGGAAGTTAGTTCAGTAAAAGGAGTTGTGACGTCAGATGAGTGCACTGAAACACGTTTCGAAGAAGTGGCTGGCACTGGGGTTTGTCCTTATCTTTACCACCATTGTCGTGGCAAGTGTGATGTACCGATCCCCGACGACGCCCAGAGCTTCAGCCGCTGGTGATATTCAAGTGCTTGGCAATGTCACCCGGATCGGGTTTGCCTATATTAAAGATGCCAATTATGACTTTGATCCCAAAAAACCCGCACCACCTGTGCCTGTCGTGTTGAAGAATTTGGAAGGGAAGCAGGTCGAAATCACTGGTTATGCCATGCCGCTCTACAACCCGGATGGGAAAGCCGAATTTTTCCTGACACAAGCCGCGAATGGTTGTTGTTTCGGAGCGCCCCCACAATTGCAGCATATGGTGCTGGTCCGGGCGGCTGACCCAAAACTGAAGCTGGAGGATATTTCCCATCCGGTGAAGGTCCGGGGAACTTTTTCAGTTGGCGAAGAGAAGGATTCCTACGGCTACGTGACCAGTTTGATCCGAATTACCGCGGATTCAATTGAAGGGAGTCGGGAATAATACCAGTCAGTAGTCAGTAGTTGATAAGTCAGTAGTCAGTAGTCAGTAGACCAAACCCAGGTATTTCAGTCTGCAAAAACCTTGAGAAGAACTCTTTACAAATAACTCAAAAAGAACCAAATACACTTGACAAGATCTCTCAAAC